>CAZFWD010000224.1:0-8424 GCA_964522535.1 uncultured Desulfonema sp. | reverse complement strand
GCCGGCGCTGGCCGCCAAGCTCTATGCGCCGGAAGGCGCGGCGGCGCGCGAGGCCAAGATCGCCGCCATGCTGCGCGCCCGCCCCGGGGAGGGCCCGCCCCCGGGTTACCCCCCAGCATGTTTCCGGGCGGGGTGGTGGCGATAACAAGCCCGCCGCTCCCGTTTGCCAGCGGATACCGAATATGGTAAAGTCGACCCTCATGCTCCTCGTGTTCGACCTCCAAATCCGCCAGAGCGGTCATGCAGCGCGGGCACCAGTTGATGATATAATTCCCCCGGTAGATCAGGCCTTCTTCATACAACTGAACGAAAACCTTTCGGACCGCCCGGGACAGGCCCTCGTCCATGGTAAAACGCTCCCGCTGCCAGTCACAGGAGGCGCCGATCCTTTTGAGCTGGTTGGTGATGGCGTCGCCGTATTTCTTGCGCCAGTCCCATACCGCCTCGACAAATTTTTCCCTGCCCAGCTGGTGGCGGTCGAGTCCTTTTGCCGCAAGGTGCTTTTCAACCACATTCTGGGTGGCGATCCCGGCATGATCCGTCCCCGGCATCCACAACACATTATCCCCCCGAAGCCGACGGTAACGGCAAAGGATATCCTGAAGCGTGATGTTGAGGGAATGCCCCATGTGCAGCACCCCGGTGACATTCGGCGGGGGGATCACAATCGAATAGGGTTTGCTTTCGTTTTCCTCGGCGGATGCCGAAAACAAACGGCTTTCCTCCCAGTACCGGTACCAGCGTTGTTCCACCTCGTGCGGCTCGTACCCCTTATCAAGAATCGTATCCATCAGATATCCCTTTGGCATTCGCGCTTGCGGGGGTTCAATGAAAAAAATGGGGATTAACAGTTAATCCCCATTTTAAACCCTGATCTGAAACTTTTACGGATCATTCCGGTTCGGCCGGCTGACCCGTTACTCCCCGCCGGCCATGAGGTGTTCCTTCAGGCTGCGGATTTCGTCGGAGATCCTTAGCACCTCCGCATACATCTTATCCATCCTGCCGGCAAGCCTTTTTTCGATGATCCGGCCCACCGTTTCCTCTATCTGGACAGCAGACATCTCAAATAACCCGCTGGTCTCCTCCCGAAGCCCGGCGGCAGCACCATCTTCGGGAATTGCCTCCTCAAGGGCCACGTCGTCTTCCGTGCCGAAATAGTCGTCCAATTCCTCGGATATCTGTTCCTCAATATCCGCAACCCCGGTTCGGGATGACTCGTCGGAGCGATCCGGCTCCATAACCTTTGAATCCGCAAACAGCGCCTCCTACCTGGATTCCAGGACATCGGCACTGGATGCCGCTTCAGACAGATCAATAATTTCCTCCTGATCCATGACCTCGCTGGCCGCGCCGCTGATCCCGTCTCTGGATTTGACAATGATCTCTTCGGTCAATTCGATGATCGTGTCGTCTTCAGGGCCGATACCGATGGCGATATCAGACAACTCGATGATGCCCGAATCCTCGTTTTCGTTCTCCTCGATCCGGCCCGCATCAAAGCCTTCCGGCTCCTGATCATTATTCCCGTTGTTGTGGTTTTCTGTCATTGGCGTCATCCCTTCCCGGACAGGACAAACTCCCCCCGGATATCAATAATTATAAAAAATTATCAAGATATTTCATTGTTTGCGTATCATACCCCCTTTCCGGTGTCAAGAAAAAGTCAAGGGCGACACCCGCATGAAAAGGGTTTACAGAAGGCCGCCGAAATATTAGGTTGGCTGATAACCGGACCTTAGCAAAAGAGAAAGCAGCAATCATGAGAAGGTTTTTTATCCCTCACACGGAAATCCATAAGGCATCACCGAAAATCCACGGACAGGACGCGCAGCATATCAAGCGGGTGCTGCGGTTACAACCGGGGAACCGGATTCTCCTCATAGACGGATCAGGGTATGAATACGAAGCCGAACTTACCGGGCTCTCGGACGCTCATGTCAGCATTGCGGTCCTTCGCAAATACCGGCCAAAAATGGAATCCCCCCTGCGGCTGGTGGTGGTTCAGGGGTTTTTGAAAGAAAAAAAAATGGATCTGCTGGTCAGGCATCTGACCGAACTCGGCATGACCAAATGGCAGCCCGTCTATACCGAACATGCCTTACCCAGGCTCGATGAAAAACGTCTGATATCAAGGATCGACAGATGGAACACCATTGTCAGGGAAGCGATGAAGCAGTGCAGCAGAACCCTTGCGCCGGAGATGGCCATGCCGCTCACATTTCAGGAAGCAGTTCATTCTGAAAATGATGCGGATCTGAAAATCATATTCTGGGAGAATGAAACCACCCCGCTTCGAAAATCCGCCGCCCTTGATATCAAAGAGTCGGCCACGGCCATTGTCCTGCTGGGTCCGGAGGGCGGTTTCAGCGAAAACGAGATGGCGCTTGCGAAATCCGCCGGATTTATCAGCGCATCCCTCGGCCCCCGGACGTTAAGGGCGGAAACCGCGGCGGTTTCCGCATGCAGCCTGGTTCAATACCTGTATGGGGATATGGGTAAAAATATCTTGACAGCCTGAGGGCGATCTCATATGAAAACAGGTAATTTTTGCCGAGGTAGCTCAGTCGGTAGAGCAGGGGACTGAAAATCCCTGTGTCGGTGGTTCGATTCCGCCCCTCGGCACCTCGTATCGCGAATAAGGGTCGGCTTTTGATCAAACCGGCCCTTTTCTTATTTCCCCAAATAAAAACAGGCTAATCGTTTCCCGGCTTATACTTGAAAGACAGACGAACGGTCGCCCGGTACAGCACGACCTTTCCGTTCTCGATCTTAATGTCCAGATCCTTGATCTCTGCAATCCGGAGGTCCCTCAAGGTTTTTGAGGCCGTCTCCACGGCGGTTTTTGCCGCATCCTCCCAGGACTTGGGACTGGAGCCCACCATTTCGATAATCTTGTATACACTGTCTGCCATGATTGCCTCCTTTTGGTAGGGGTTTGGGGTTTTCCAAGACGTATCGGATTGTAAAAAAATAAAAACGGATGATTATTTATTATCATAAACGTTGTTCCTTGTCCATAAATTTTAAAGGGCCACCAAAAAAAACACAGAACCGGTATTTTCAAAGTAAAAGTTAAACCGCATGGCTTGCAATCAAAGACGGATATGATTATACTTGTTTTACTATGAAGCCGATAAATGAAAAAACACCGAATCCTAAAGAGATCGAAAAAGAAATTTCCGCATTTTTAAGCCAAAAATACGGAGATCAGGTCAAGATCGTCTCGCCGTTTATCCTGCCCCAGGAGGAACGCTCCGAGACGGATGCCTTTTTGCGGAAAAAAAAGGGGGAAATAAACTTTGATCTAAAGCCCGAAGAGATGATCGCCTACCTGGATCAATACATCGTCCGCCAGGATACGGCGAAGCAGATCCTGTCGACAAAGATATGCACCCATTTCAACCGTATTGCGTACCAAAAAACCTTTCCGGACGGCGGCCCCTCCATATCCGGCGGCATCAAAAACAACGTCCTGATGATCGGTCCGACCGGCGTGGGCAAAACCTACATCATCAAGCTGATCGCCGCCAAAATCGGTGTGCCTTTTGTCAAAGGGGACGCGACCAAGTTCAGCGAAACGGGTTACGTGGGCGGTGATGTGGAGGACCTGGTGCGGGACCTGGTGCGGGAAAGCGACAATGACATTGAAATGGCGCAATACGGCATCATCTATCTCGATGAAATTGATAAAATTGCCTCCAGCCGATACCTGATCGGCCCTGACGTCTCCCGCACAGGGGTTCAGCGGGCGCTGCTCAAACCCATGGAAGAGACCGATGTGGAACTCAAGGTCCCCCACGATCCGATCTTCATGATCCAGGAGGTGGAACAGTTCAGAAAAACCGGAAAACGTGAAAAACGTTCCATAAACACCAAAAATATCCTGTTCATCATGAGCGGCGCGTTTGCCGAGCTTCCGGAAATCATCAAAAAAAGAACAACCGCTCAGGGGATCGGGTTCGGCGCCCAGGTGAGCGGCCCCCGGGTACAGACTGACATCCTAAAGGCGGTAAAAGCGGAAGACCTGATTGAATATGGGTTTGAATCGGAGTTTGTGGGCCGCCTGCCGGTCAAGGCCATCTTTGACACCCTGAATGAGGAGGACCTGCTCAATATTTTAAAAAACCCGAACAACCCGGTCATTCTCAACAAAAAACTGGATTTTGCCACCTACGGCATCCGCATTGAGTTTTCCGATGAGGCGCTCGCCCTCCTGGCCCGCAAGGCCTATGCGGAAAACACCGGCGCCAGAGGGCTTGTCAGTGTGATTGAGCAGGCGTTGATTCCGTTTGAGACCCGGCTGCCGTCTACGGCCATCAAGCAGTTTCCGGTTACCGTTTCCGTTATCGAGGATACGAAACGAACGCTCGAAAGCTGGCTGGACGGCGCGGGCGACGATAACCGATTAAAAGCGTTTGAATTGATCGCCGCTGAAAACAAAAATACCCTCATTCGGTACTTAAATGAAAATCGGAAAAACCTGACCGCCCAGTGCGGTCTCCCCCTGACCCCCTGCCGGATTGAAAGGATCGCCGAGGATTATGGCAGCAGTGTCATTGAAATCGGAGCCGCCTTAAAAAAAATAAAATCCGGTTATGACCGGATAAAAAAAATCGAGACCGATTTTTACAGCCGGCATGACATCAACATCGTCTTGGAAGAGAGCGCCATCGATTGCATCCTCAAAAAACTGTTCGTCGATGCGATGCCTTTGGAACACATCTTTGAGAAATTGACCGCGGATTTCAAGCACGGTTTCAAGTTGATTCAGGAAAAAACCGGCCGAAGGCGGTTCTTTATTCCGGAATCCGCCATCGATGATCCGGAGGCATTCATGAACCAGCTGATTAAAACCGAATTCAACAAAAACAGGGCGAATGCCGCGGATGCTGCATCCCCGTATCACCCCGAAACAAATCATCCCTAAGAGACGATCCTTATCGAAGAGGATTTTCATGATCGGCATTTCCAAGCTTTATTGCTCAACCGTGGAGCCTTCCGACGCCCTGCGTTATGGCCGGCAGTCCAAGGACCTGCCTTCGCACCTCCTGCAGTTCTCCGAAGATAAAACCCCCGTGGTCGTCTGGAACATCACCCGGCAATGCAACTTGAGGTGCATCCATTGTTATGCCAATGCCGGGTCCGCGCACCTGGATAACGAACTGTCCACGGATGAGGGGATACGCCTGATCGACGACCTGGCGAAAATGGGAGTCCCGGTGATCCTGTTTTCAGGCGGCGAACCCATGATGCGCAGGGATCTGCCCGAGCTCGCCGGTCATGCCGTTGAAAAAGGGATTCGCGCGGTTATCTCTACCAACGGCACCCTGATCACTCAAGAGGCGGCCCAAACATTGAAAAATATCGGACTCTCCTATGTGGGCATCAGCATCGACGGCACCGAGGCAATTAACGACCGCTTCAGGGGGGTTGTCGGGGCGTTTAAGGCGGCGCTGAGCGGGATTGAAAACTGTCAGAAGGCCGGGATCAAGGTGGGTCTGCGGTTTACCATGAACCGGTTCAACGCGGGTGAAATTCCCGCCCTGTTTGACCTGCTGGAAGAGCGGGAGATTCCCCGCATCTGTTTCTACCACCTGGTGTACGCAGGCCGGGGATCCAAGCTGGTGAACGACGACCTGTCCCGTGAACAGACCCGCAGCGCCGTGGACCTGATTATGGACAGGACAAAGGCGCTCCATGAAAAAGGCAAGGTCAAAGAGGTGCTAACCGTCGACAACCACGCGGACGGCCCTTACCTCTACCTCAGATTGCACCGGGAAGACCCGAAGCGGGCGGATGAGGCCCTGGAACTGCTGATGATGAATGAAGGGAACAATTCCGGAAGGGGGATCGGCTGCATCAGCTGGGACGGCGAGGTTCATGCGGACCAGTTCTGGCGGCATTACAGCTTCGGCAATATTCGCAAACGGCCGTTTTCCCAGATCTGGAGCGATCTGTCCAACCCCCTGATGAAAAAATTAAAAGACAAGAAACAATACGTCACCGGAAGATGCGCCGGGTGCCGATGGCTGGACATCTGCGGGGGCAACTTCAGGGTGCGCGCCGAGGCGGTTTACGGGGATATCTGGGCGCCTGATCCGGCCTGTTACCTGACGGACCAAGAAATCGCAAAAAATTAAAAAAAGGAACAGCGCATGCTTTTTCCCGACTACCGCGCAAGACGACTGCGGCAGAGCCCCGCCCTTCGCCGAATGGTGCGGGAAACAAAACTTTACGTGGATGATCTGATCCTTCCCCTGTTTGCCATCGGCGGGGAGAACATCAAAAACCCCATCCCCTCCATGCCGGACCATTATCAGCTCTCCATCGACAACCTCGTCAAAACAGCGCAACAGGCAAAGGATTTGGGCATACCGGCGATCATCCTTTTCGGGATTCCGGATAAGAAGGACCCTCTGGCGACCCGGGCCTATGCCAAGGATGGGATTGTTCAGAATGCCGTCGCCGCGGTTAAAAACCGGCTGCCGGAAATGGTCGTCATCACCGATGTCTGTCTTTGCCAGTACACGGATCACGGGCATTGCGGGGTGGTTGAAAAAGGCATTATCGATAATGACGCGACCCTTGATCTTCTGGCGAGAACCGCCGTATCCCACGCCGAGGCGGGCGCGGACATGGTCGCCCCCTCGGACATGATGGACGGCCGGGTCATGGCCATTCGCGAGGCCCTTGACGACAAGAACCTGATCAACACCCCCATCATGTCGTATTCGGCCAAATACTGCTCGGCCTTTTACGGGCCCTTTCGAGAGGCCGCGGACTCCGCTCCCAAATTCGGCGACCGGCGGACCTATCAGATGGACCCGGCAAACGCCCTGGAGGCGATCCGGGAGGTCACCATGGATGTGGAGGAAGGGGCGGACATCATCATGGTAAAACCCGCCCTGCCCTACCTGGACATTCTCTGCCGCGTGCGGGAGGAGATCGATCTGCCGCTTGCCGCCTACAGCGTGAGCGGAGAATACGCCATGATCAGGGCCGCTGAAAAAATGGGCTGGATCAACGGTCAGGAGGTCATGATGGAAACCCTGACCGCCATTAAGCGGGCTGGCGCCGATCTCATCCTGACCTATTTTGCCATGGATGCGGCCAAGCTGCTGAACGCATAAATCCATTTATTTTTGAAAGGACAGACAATCACCGGTGAATGAAACAACCGATTTAAAACAAACCCCTGGCCCGCATGCCGGCAAAACTCCTGAAAACGCCGTTCTCCGTCTGGTCGCGTGGGAGACCACGCGAAACTGCAATTTAAGCTGCATTCACTGCCGAGCCGCGGCCACCAGGGGGCCTTACACGGGGGAGCTGGATACCCCCGCCTGCCTGACCCTTCTGGACCAGATCGCTGAGGCCGGGGATCCGATCGTGATCTTAACCGGCGGCGAACCCCTGCTGCGACCCGACATCTTTGACATTGCCGCCTACGGGACCCAAAAAGGCCTGAAAATAGTCATGGCGCCTAACGGCACCCTGATCACCGACGATGCGGCAAAAAAAATGGCCGACGCCGGAATCCGCCGGATCAGCATCAGCCTGGATGGGGCGACAAAAGAGCGCCATGATCGTTTCCGGGGCGTTGACGGGGCGTTCGACGGCGCCATGCACGGTATTCACATCGCCAAAAACGCAGGAATTGAATTTCAAATCAACACCACCATCACCAAAATCAATCATGACCAGATGCCGGGCATCCTAAAACTCGCCGAAAACCTCGGCGCAGCGGCCCTGCATATTTTTCTTCTGGTACCCACCGGCCGGGGCAAGTATCTCATCGACCAGGAAATCACGGCCGATGAGTATGAAGCCACCTTAAACTGGTTCTACGACCAGAGAAAAAAAACAAACCTTCAGCTCAAGGCCACCTGCGCTCCCCATTACTACCGAATCCTTCGGCAACGGGCAAAGCAGGAGGGGGAATCCGTGACCTTCAAAACCCACGGGCTTGATGCCGTGACCCGAGGCTGCCTTGCGGGCACGGGATTCTGCTTTATCTCGCACACCGGCATTGTTCAGCCCTGCGGATTTTTAGACCTTCCCTGCGGGGATGTGACAAAAAAATCCTTTGCCGATATCTGGCAAAACGCAACAATCTTTCGCTCCCTGCGGGACTATAACAACCTCAAAGGAAAATGCGGAATATGCGAGTTTAAGGCGGTCTGCGGCGGCTGCCGGGCCCGGGCGTACGAGGCCACCGGGGATTATCTGGCAGAAGAACCGCTCTGCGTTTACCAGCCGAAAACCAGGTAAACAGGAAAACCGCCGTGGAGGTCAAACAGATCCACCTGCCGCAAATGGCGAACTTCTGCTACATGGCCGGGGACGAGGCCACTCGAAGCTGCGCGGTCATCGATCCCGCGTTTGACCCGAAAAAAATCCTCAATGCGGTAAAGGCCGGCGGGT
>CAZFWD010000223.1:0-7510 GCA_964522535.1 uncultured Desulfonema sp. | reverse complement strand
AACCGGAACCACCGGCGCGCCCGTCGCCAGCGCAAGGACGGCCAAGCCCTTGTTGGTGCAGGCCATTTTACCCAAAAAATCGGCGAATACGCCCCTGTGAATGCTGGTATTCTGGTCCAGCAGAATGCCGACAAGCTCCCTGTTCTTCAAGCTTCTTAATACGCTCCGGGTTGCACTGGCCTTGGGAAAAAGCTTAATCCCGTAACGGCTTCTTAAATCGACAAAGAAATCGTCTAAGGGCGCAAAGTCAAACGGCCGGTAGACGGCGCTCATTCGGTAGCCGAGCATCCCCGCCACCAGGGAAAGAAACTCCCAGTTCCCGATATGCGCCGTCAGGACCAGCACCCCCCTGCCCTTTTTATGCGCCGCATTCAGCTGGTGCAGGCCGTAGATATGAAAATACTTAAAAACCTCCTTTTTTTTAAGCCGCAGGGACCAGCCGATCTCAAATAGAATCATCACCAGGTTTTGAAACACCCGCCGGGCCAGGGCCCGGATCTCGGCCGGGCTTTTTTCGCCCCCGTAGACCTGCGTGAGATTGGATAGGGCGACATCGCGGTGCCGCTTATCGATGACAAACCAGATGCGGCCCAGCACACCGGCGATCCGTGCGGCTGTTTTTCGCGGTATCAAACCAAAAAACCGAAACCCGACCGCAATCGCCGTCCTGCTGATTCTTCCCTTGCTAAAATCCATAAATCATCCTGGTCAGCGGATAGCCCCCCGCCGATCCGCCGTTTAAAATTACACCTTGCTGCTATCATATCCTTTTTAAACCTGCAATCCATAAAACAGACGGCACCGGAATCGAAAAAACACCAAAGAAACACCGCCTTGACTTTTAACCGCCATCCCGGTAGAAAAAAATCCTTAACCACAGCGCACGGATTGAAGGCGGAAACGATGCGGATTCTACTCGTCGAGGATGAAAAACAGATGGCCAGCTTCATCAAAAGGGGCCTCAAGGAGCAGAACTACGCGGTGGACGTCGCATGCGACGGGGAAGGGGGGCTTTTCCTGGCCGAAATCAACCCCTATGATCTGATCATCCTGGACCTCATCCTTCCCGGAAAAGACGGCATGTCCGTCTGCCGGGAGCTGAGAGAAAAACATGTGGACGTCCCGATCCTGATGCTCACGGCAAAGGACAACCTGAAGGACAAGGTATCGGGCCTGGACGCCGGGGCGGATGATTACCTGACCAAGCCTTTTGCGTTTGCGGAGTTTCTGGCTCGGGTTCGGGTTTTACTGCGGCGGCAACGATGGGATAAGACCACCACCCTGACGGTGGCGGACCTGGAACTTGACCAGCTGACCCACGAGGTGAAACGCTCCGGAAAAAAGATCGAACTGACCGCCACCGAGTACGCCCTGCTGGAATACCTGATGCTCAACAAAAACCAGGTCGTCACCCGAACCATGATATCGGAACACGTCTGGGAGCAGGACTTTGACAGCTTTTCCAACGTAATCAATGTCTATGTGAATTACCTTCGCAAAAAAATTGACGCCGGTTTTTCGAAAAAATTGATTCACTCCATTCGGGGCAAGGGATACCTTATAAAAGAATAATTCCCATGAAGATCAACTCCATCCGGTTCAAGGCGAGCGTCCTCTATTCCTCCATTCTATGCGCCATCCTGGTGGTTTTCAGTGGTGTCCTGTTTTACACCACCTACCTTATCCTCTACCGTGACGTGGATGAACGGCTCAGTCTCAAGGCCACGGCCATCGCGGACATTCTCAAGTCCTATGAAGACATGAGAAAAATCCAGACCACGCCCCAGGATCTCATCAACCGGCTGCTCGGCATAGAGGACCCCTCCCGCCTGATCATCGAGAACCTGTGGCGTTCGGATATCAAGGCGTTAAAACTGCAGGAGGATTACTTTCACATCTTCAACATTCACGGCATACCGATCATCCGGTCGGAAAACTTCGATAAACCCATGGAGACCGTGTTCAAAAAGCAGCTTCCCTTGAGCTTTGCCGGAACTTTTTTCAGGGACATCAAAAATGAAAAACAACGGTTGAGGGCTGTCAACTTTCCATTTTCCTACAGAAACCGGCACCCCCTGGTGATCCAGCTCGCCACGCCCCTGGATTCGGTCATCGCCATTCTGCAGAAGCTGATGTATTTCATGGCCGCGAGCGTCCTGTTCATTCTGGGGCTGACCAGTTTCCTGGGCGGCTTTTTTGCCAGACGCGTCCTGAAACCCGTACTGAATGTCATCAACATCGCCGATGATATCACCCACTCCGACCTGAACCTGAGGATTCAGGAAACGGCGGCAGATGAGGAGATGAGACGTTTGATCCGCTCGTTTAACGCCATGATCGAACGGCTTGAAAAATCCTTCGCCCATGTCAATGAGTTCAGTTCCCATGTGGCGCACGAATTAAAGACCCCGATCGCTATCATCAGAGGCGAAATGGAGCTGGCGTTAAGCGGTGCCCGTGACCCCAAAGAATATGAAAAGGTCCTGCGTGTCTGCCTCCAGGAGGTTGACCGCCTGACCCGGATCATACGGGACCTGCTTCTTCAAGCACGGCTGGATTATAACCCGGAGGTTTTCCGGTTTGAGGGAATCGACCTGATGGAATTTGTCCGCGAGATGCACGAACACAGTCAAATCCTGGCCGACTCTAAAAAAATAAGCGCCGACATCAAACTCCCAACGATCCGGCAGGTTCAGATCAGAGGGGACAAAACCCATCTGCGGCGGCTGTTTTTCAACCTGATCAACAACGCCGTCAAGTACACCCCCGAGGGCGGCCGGATCGGCATTGAACTGAGCATCGCGGTAAACCGGGCCCATGTCGCCATTTCAGATAACGGGATCGGCATTTCCGAAAAAAATCTCACCAAAATCTTTGATAAGTTCTTCCGCGTCCATAAAAAAGGGGAAGGGCCAGCCTCCGGAAACGGTCTGGGACTGAGCATCGCTCGGTCCATCGCTCGGGCCCACCAGGGAAAAATCACGGTTCAAAGCCGCCTCAACCAGGGTTCCGTGTTTACGGTCACCCTTCCCTTGTCCTGATCGGGCTTCGCGCGGTCTTTCAAAAATAAGAAAATTTTAACCTTTTTTTAACCCTCCTCTTATCAAGCGTTTTTTATACTCCGGCTGAAAAAAGGCGAAAAATCCGCCTGAGCCTCAATCAAGGAGAAGACCATGAAGACAATCCTGGTGGTGGATGATGAGGAAAAGATAAGGAGTGTATACACAAAGATGCTGAGACGGGAGGGGTTCAACGTCCTGGATGCGGCAGACGCTGAGCAGGCCAACGAGCTGCTGCTTAAAAACATCGTAGATCTGGTCCTGCTCGATATCAACATGGCCGAAGTGGACGGCACGGTCCTTTATGATATCGCCCAGACATTTCACAAAAAAACACGGGTGATTGTCGCAAGCGTCTACCCCGTTGAAGACCAGAAAACGCTCATCATCGGCGCGGCGGACTATTATGATAAATCCGAAGGGCTGCAAACCCTGATCCAGAAGGTAAAGACGGCGCTGTAAGGAAACGGGGTTAAGGGCGCAACCCGAAGGTTCGAACACATAAAAACAAAGAATAAGGAGGGTATCATGGCAGTGGACGTAAAGCAGATCAGCGAACAGGTGGAACAGGAGAGCCGGACCATCGAAGCGATCCGGACCGGGCTTCACCAGGTGATCGTCGGCCAGGAGATCCTGGTGGACCGTCTGCTGATGTCCCTCTTGTGCAACCATCATGTACTCATCGAAGGGGTGCCCGGGCTTGCTAAAACCCTGACCGTCACCACCCTGGCCGGACTGCTTTCCGCTTCATTTCAGCGGATCCAGTTCACACCGGACCTTCTGCCGGCGGATGTCATCGGCACCCTGATCTACAACCCCAAGACCGGCGAATTTACGACCAAAAAGGGGCCGATTTTCACCAACATCGTGCTGGCCGACGAGATCAACCGCGCGCCGGCCAAGGTCCAGAGCGCCCTGCTCGAAGCCATGCAGGAACGCCAGGTCACCATCGGGGATACCAGCTATCCCATGGAGGACCCGTTTCTGGTGCTGGCCACCCAGAACCCCATTGAGCAGGAGGGGACCTACCCGCTTCCCGAGGCCCAGGTGGACCGGTTCATGCTCAAGCTGAAGGTCACCTATCCCACCAAGGCCCAGGAGCATCAAATCTTAAAAAAAATGGCCCGCTCCAGGCCTTCCACCAAGGTTTCACCGGTGATCAGCCTCAACGATGTGGGACGGCTTCGCGCGCTCGCCGATGAAATCTTCATGGATGAAAAGATCGAGGACTATATCGTCAACATCGTTGAAGCCACGCGAAATCCCGAGTCCTACAAGATGGACATCGGCCAGCTGATCCGGTACGGGGCCTCCCCGCGGGCCAGCATCTTTCTGGCCATGGCCGCCAAGGCGAACGCCCTGATGGAGGGCCGGGGATATGTAACCCCGCAGGATGTGAAATCCGTCGCCATGGATGTGTTGCGGCACCGGGTGATCATCACCTATGAGGCCGAGGCCGAGGAAAAGACCTCCGAAGACCTCATCGCGCAGATCCTTCAGACCGTGGATGTGCCATGATCTCAAAAGAACTGGCAAAAAAAATACGCTACATCCAGATCTTCACCAGCAAGGCGGTCAACGACGCCCTGGCCGGGGAGTATGAAAGCCTGTTTAAGGGACGGGGCATGTCCTTTTCAGAGGTACGGGAGTACCAAGTCGGGGACGATATTCGAACCATTGACTGGAACGTCACCGCCCGCACCGGTTCCCCGCACGTGAAGCTCTATGTGGAGGAACGGGAGCTCACCGTCCTGTTCCTGGTGGATCTGTCCGCATCCGGCGCCTTCGGCAGCACCAAGCAGACCAAAAACGAGGCGGCGGCCGAGCTCTGCGCCCTGCTCGCATTTTCCGCCATTAAAAACAACGACAAGGTGGGGCTTGTTCTGTTCACCGATCAGGTGGAGAAATTCATCCCCCCGGCCAAGGGCACCCGTCACGTGCTGAGGATTATCCGTGAACTCTTGAACTTTAAGCCCGCAAAGGCGGAAACCGACATCGCCGGCGCGATTGAATATATAGAGCGGGTGACCACCAAAAGGGGGGTTGTTTTTTTAATCTCTGATTTTTTAGGGCAGGGTTTTGAACAGCCCCTGCGGGTCATGGGAAAACGCCATGATCTGATCGCGGTCTCGGTCACCGATCCCCGGGAGATCGCTCTTCCCGACGTGGGCCTGATCGAACTCGAAGACGCGGAAACCGGGCAGCGGGTGGTCATCGACACGGGAAGCCGGGCGGTGCGCGGGCGATATGGAACCCTGGGCGCGGAACGGCAGGAGGGTTTGCAAAAACTGTTTCGATCCATTGATGTGGATCACCTGGCGGTTTTAAACGGCCGGGATTATGTCGTAGACCTGGTGAAATTTTTTAAGCTGCGGGCCCAGAGACGCCGCAGATAAAATAAAAACGTGATCAAAAAAGAGGAAAAAATGGCGGATAAACTGGACCTCAGCCTTCCTCCGCGCGAGTACGGGAAACCCTCGGCGTTTTCGGCATGGATGATCGTCATCAACCTGATCCTCCTGATGATAGTGTGCGCCGTCCTGGCGGTCATGCTGTTCAAGCCGCTTTGTTTGACACCGACGAAAAACGGAATATCGCTGTCTGCCGAGGCCCAGAAAAACCTCGCCTTAAAGCTTGAAAAACAGGGGATGAACCGCGTGGCGGCCGAAGCCTTTAAAGAATACCTCTCAAATGCGATGCTTAACGAGAAAGAAACCGCCAAGGTCTGGTTCCGCATCGGAAGGCTCTACCAGGAGGGCCACGCGTATGATCAGGCGCTGGCCGCCTATTACCGCTCCGAGAAATTTAAAAAGCTTCCCGAAATTGAATCCGAGATCAACCGTCGGGTCCAGGAGTGTTTGGAATCCGCGGGCCGGTTCGCCGCCCTGCGGGATGAGCTGTCCGAACGGGTGGGCATTCAGGGGACCGCTTCCGGTTTAAAACAGGGGTCGGACCGCGAGGAAACGGTGGCGGAGATCGGGCCTGAAAAGATCACCCGTTCCGACCTGGATCACCTGATTGAAAAAACCATTGATCAACAGCTTTCCCCGGTGGCCGCCTACCTGCCCGAAACCATGTATCACCAGCAGAAGGAGGCGCTGCTCAAACAGTTTTCCGGCACCACCCAGCGCACGGAATTCCTCAACCAATACCTGGCCCGGGAGCTGCTGTACCGGGAGGCGCGGAAGCAAAGCCTCACCGCAAGCCCTCAGATCCTATCTGAAATCAGGGATCAGGAGAAGGCCCTGCTGGCGGAAAAAATGATCGAAAAAGCCTACGCCGAAAACATTCACATCCTGCCGGACGAGCTTCGGGCCTACTATGAGGCTCACAAGGAGGCGTATCAAGACGCCGAGAAGAAAACCATCCGGCCCTTTGAGGAGGTTAAAAACCAGGTGTATGCGGCCCTGCGCGCTGAAAAGAAAAAGCAGATCCGCGAGGCGCTCATTGATCATCTGAGAGACAAATACGATGTGGTGATTCACGCATCCGTACCGGTGCTGAAAGAAAAGACGGAAAAGAACATGCAGTCGTCGCAAACCCCCAAAACCGAGGAATCGAAATAGTTCCGATGGCAGTCACCTACGGCATCAAAAAACAGCCTCCTCCCTCGCGGCTTAGGCCGCCCCGCCGCAGGACAGCGGTTTCCCTCCTTGCCGCTGTCCTGTTGGCGACGGGAATGGGAGCTTCGGCCTGCAAACAAAAAACCCCAACCCTGCCTTCGGAAAAACAGGCCGACGCAGGTATCCATAAAACCTATGAGCGGGGACCGGTGCGATGCGATCTGGACCTGGACCGGTCGGAAATCACCATTGCCGAACGGCTTCAGCTGAGCATTTCGGTGACGATCGATGAGGCCTACGAGGTCGAACTCCCGCCGGCCGGGGAAAAACTGGCCGGGTTCGGCATCATCGACTACCACACCATGCCGCCCGAATGGGCCGAAAACAACAAAAAAAAGATCCGCCGCAGCTATGTGTTGGAGCCGTTTCTTTCGGGCGAGTACACCATTCCGGCCATGACCGTGCGTTTCTGGAAAAGCGGGGAGGAAAAAACCCACAGCATCGACACCGAGGAGATCCGGATTCAGGTCACCTCCCTTCTGCCGGACACCCTCAAAAACATGGAGCTGCACGACATACGACCGCCGGTGTCGTTGCCGAGGTCAATGGCCCTGTGGATATGGGCGAGCGCCATCGGCGGCGGACTGCTCCTTGTCTTGCTGCTCTGCGCCTACCTCTATCAAAGGCGGCACAACGCCTTAGAAACAGATGCCGAACCCTACCTGCCGCCCCATGAGATCGCCTACGCGGCGCTGGCGCAGCTTGTTTCGAGAAACCTGATTGAAAAGGGGGAGATCAAACCCTTTTACCAGGAGATTTCCCATATCCTGCGGCGCTACATTGAAAACCGGTTCGGGATTCATGCGCCGGAGCAGACCACCGAGGAAT
>CAZFWD010000222.1:0-8452 GCA_964522535.1 uncultured Desulfonema sp. | reverse complement strand
GGCGCTGCATCACATCATCGGGCGCGGGATTGAGCGCAGACGGATTTTTCAAGGCGATGCGGATCAGGATGACTTTGTCGCCCGCCTGGAAAAAATTCTGCCGGAAACCCATATTTCCTGTTACGCCTGGGCGCTTCTACCGAACCATTTTCATCTGCTGCTAAAAACCGGCGACGTGCCGATCGCCACCTTCATGCGCCGTTTGCTGACCGGATATGTGGTCAGTTTTAATCGCCGCTATAACCGCACCGGCCATTTGTTTCAGAATCGCTACAAATCGATCCTCTGCCAGGAGGAGCCGTATTTTAAGGAGCTGATCCGCTATATTCATTTAAACCCGCTGCGGGCGGGGGTTGTCGCGACCCTCGATGCGCTTGATGCCTACCCTTACTGCGGCCACAGTTGCCTGGTGGGAAGGGTGGTCAACCCCTGGCAGGCGGCCGATGAGGCGCTGGCCCTGTTCGGCTTCAATAAAAAAAGGTACCGGCAATTTGTTGAAAGCGGCGTATCCCAGGGGCGGCGGCCCGATCTGACCGGCGGCGGCCTGGTGCGTAGCGCGGGCGGCTGGCAGGAGCTGAAAAAGGCCCAGCAGATGCAGCGGCACTTGAAGGGGGATGAGCGGATTCTGGGCGACAGCGATTACGTCGCGTCGGTTCTGAAAGCCGCCGGCGAGGACCTGGAGAAAAAATACCGTTTAAGGACGGAAGGGCCAAAGGGGTTTGATTTTGAGGATATCCTGAAGCGGGCGTCGGCTCTCTGCGACATACCGGTGAACATCCTCCTTCAACCAAGCCGCGAACCCCAGCGGGCCGCGGCCCGAAGCCTTGTTGCCTACTGGGCGGTGTACGAGCTCTGCATGCCCGGGACCCAGGTCGGGCAGAAGCTGGGGCTGTGTCAATCCGCGGTCAGCTACGCGGTAAAAAGGGGCGAAAAACTGGCGCTGGAAAATGGGTTCAGCATCGAAAAATAAGAGTTATTGATTTATTCATGACCGTCCCTACTATGCTATGTACTATGCTATGTGTTTAAATTTTATACTTGCAATTTAAAAATAAATCATAGTAAATTATTACACCACTATCAACAGCATCCATTGCATAATCTCAATGCCAAGGGAGGCATACAAAATGATCCTTCATAATAAGTATCTATTTCGTGAAATGACCCGCAGCCTGGTTCTTGCAGGATTTTTGAGCATTACGCTGATTGCGTTTTTCAGCTTAAGCGGTTGCGGCGGCGGCGGTGGCGGCGGCGGCGGCAGCAAGGGCGGATTCGCGTTGACCGGCTATGACGGCGAGGACAGCCATGCGGGAAACAGCGGCCTTGAACTCTATACCGAATTTCCCTGGTTTGTGAACCTGACCTTTCAGGCCATCGACCTGAAGGCCAAGGACTGCGCCGCGACGGATCTGACGGTCGAAGATTTCAAGGTCCTTGAGGACGGCACCGAGGTCGATCAGATCGAATCGGAAATGAACATCCGCAAGCGTGACACCCTTCCTTCCCCCTATACCTATACCCTGAAAACCGTCCTGCTTCTGGACAACACCCCGAGTTCCAACGCCAACCTGGAAACCATTCTGGAGGGCGCCCAGGATATGGATGAAAAGCACCAGCAGGAAATCGCCATGGTGGCCTTTGACGCCGGCGGGGACCCCTATCTGGTCAGCGATTTCACCGATAATTTTTCCACCTTGTATCAATACTTAAATACCGCATCCGAGAATGCAATCGTGGCTTCTCCGGGCACCACCAACTTTTACGGGGCGGTCCGGTTCTGCTTAAACCTCTGGGAAAACAGCCTCTCTCCCGCTGAAACCGATTTTGTGCAGGGCATCCTGGTGGTCATCACGGATGGAAAAGACACCTCCGAGCTGTATGATGTGGACGACGCCATCGCGCTTCGGGACAAAAATCAAAAGAACAAGCAGGTGATCACCGTAGCCGTGGGCGCGGATATCCTTCCTCAGGTTCTGGATGATCTGGAAGACCTGGGGAATTTCGGTTTTTACGAGGTGCCCCAACCGGTTTCGGGAAAAGGGGACAATGCCAAAAACCTTCTCGCGGAGACCCTGGTTGAGGTCCAGTGCCGAATAATCGCCTATGCGGACAGCTTTTACCGGCTGCGCTACAAAAGCGACTCCACCAGCAAGGACGCGGATACCGACCATGACGTGGTCCTGTCCGTGGTTAGAAACAGCCACAGCGGGGCTGACGCGACGATTTCCGGAAGCTTCAGCAGCGAAGACTTCGTCTCCCGTGCCGCGGATATCTATTTCAACGCCACGGCCGCCGACCCGGACGGCGATAGCGAGGCGGTGCTGAGCGTCGATTCGGGCGATGCGCCGGGCAGCGTCACGGTTGAGGTCACGGCGGTGACCTATTCCAGAGACAGCAACAATCCGTCCGAGTATGAATGGAGTTCGGGGAATACCAGCGTGGTTACCGTGAAGGCCGATACAAACGACGATGCAAAGGCGACCCTGACCGCGGTGGCGCCCGGCGAAACCCAGATCACGGTAACGGATAAGGCCAACAACGTCACCCAGAAACTCACGGTCCGGGTGGAGCTTAAAGCCCCGTCCTATGAGTTTATCAAGCACGGTCTGCAGTCCGCCTACCCCTGGTTTGTGGACGCCACCTTCCAGATCCGGGAGACCTATGACGAAGCGGACTACGATGAGGACAACCCCTGGCTGAACCACTGGGACTGGATCACGGATCTGGAGGATGAGGATTTTTCAATCCTTGAAAACGAGGGGACCGCCGAAGAATATCTTATTGCCGATCAGCAGAGCCGGCAAAAATCCGAGGTCAACCTTCGCAAGCACGATGACCTGCCCTCCAACTATACCTATACCTTGAAAACCGTGCTTTTGATCGACAACTCCCCGAGCATCGGCGGGGAGGTCTTAAATACGATCAAGGACGCGGCCAAGGCCTTTGTCAATCGGGCGTTTGTCAACAACTCGGCCGACAACACCGATTTCGGGCCGCTTCTGTCAAAACAGGGCGACATACAACAGGAAATCGCCGTCTGGACCTTTACCGAGGATGGGGACAGCACCACGGTCTGGTTGGATTTCAGCACGGTGGAAGCGGATATCAACACCGCCATCGACGCCATCCCCCAGGGGTTTGGCGCCACGGATTTCTACGGCGGCATGATCGACGCCTTAAACCTGTGGGAAAATGACCAGTGGCCCCGCAATGATGGAAACACCGCTTTCCAGCAGGGGGTCCTGGTGGCCTTAACCGACGGCAACCATTCATTTCAGGGGTTCAGCACTCGGGAGGCGGTGCTGGGGGAAGTCGACGACCGGCAGGTGATCTGCGTGGGGATCGGAGATGATCTGGCTTTCCGCGCCAACGTCGAGGACCTCATGGACTTCGGCAACGCGGGGTATTATTCCGTGCCGAATCCCGGCCAGGAGAGCGAGGTTACGCTGACTTCGGATTCCGGAACGGGGTCCAGCAAGGTCACCTATACCTCCCTGGAAAAAACCCTGATGGACATTCAGGATGTCATCTTCGATTACGCCAACAGCTTTTACTGGCTGGAATACAAAAGCTATGTGGAAGCCGCAAATGACTGCGAAGATAAAGAGGCCATCAAGATTTACTTAAACAACAACTCAAACACCGCGCCCGGCCGCGTCCTTGGGGGGTTCTTTGAGAGCTGCGAGTTCTTTGACGGGATCGACAATTATATCTACGTGAACGCCACGGTCACCAACCCCTACGGGATCGATGAGGTTGAACTGACCTACGTGATGCTGGGTTCCATTCCGATGACCGATCCGACCTATCCGTTGGAGGCGTTTACCTATGATGATGACGGGATCAAAAATGAGCCCTTCTACGAGTGGGATGTTATTAATGAAAACATCGCGGTGATAACCGTGGATACCGGAAGCTATGCCAATTCCCGGGCCACCCTGGGCCTGCCGGCCGTCAAGCAGGTGAATGACACAACCTTAATAATTAACGACACAGGCAATGTTGACGACACAGGCCATTTCCCATACCGCAATCTGCCCGTCAGCGTTTCCAAAATTCAACTGCCCGGCCCCCTTGCCTACTACCCCTTCAACGGCAACGCGGACGATGAAACCGGGCACGGGTATGACGGCGAGGTGTTTGGAGCCACATTGACCGCTGATAGAAACGGCAAGCCTAGCAGCGCATATTCTTTTGACGGCGTTGATGATTATATTGCGCTGGATGCTTTTTACGGGCCGGGGGCAGGTGCCATTGGTCCAACATTCGATGAAATTACTGTGTGCGCCTGGTTCAAAACGAGTGATGCCAGCAAAAGTATGCGGATTATCTCATTTAACTACGAGAATTTTTGGGAGCTTTATATTCATCAGGGCAAACCTGTGATCGGTGCCAATATTGACGGCCAGGTCAAAGCGATTCGGACCACGAACACCTATAGCGACGGTCAGTGGCATTTTGTGGCTGCCACCATTGACATGAATGGTGATATGAAGATCATGGTGGACGGAACGTCTGATTTCCAAAGTTACGATATTGCCAATCCCGTATCAACGGCCAATCGGTATGGATTTATTGGTGCACGATCTGAAACAGATGTCTACAATGGCGAGCGATATCCGGTTTATTTTTTCGGCGAGATTGATGATGTGATCGTGTTTGACCAGGTGTTGACCGATGATGTGATTCAACTTCTGGAAACCGCGATCAAATAAGTTTATTATCTGTCCTGAAAAGCCCGGCCGGTTTTTTTTAAAACCGGCCGGGCTTTTTTATTGAAGGGTTGATTATGTGTTTTTTGATTTGACTGGAAACGTTTCGTTTGTTATGAGCAGATTAATTGCTCAATAAAGGAGATCCAATGAGTGACTTGTTTTCCGGTCTGATCACCTCAAAAATGCGCATCAAATTGCTGGTGAAGTTTTTCTTCAACCCGGACACCCGGTCTTATCTGAGAGAATTGTCCAGGGAATTTAATGTCTCGTCAAATGCGGTGCGGGAGGAGCTGAACCAGCTCACCAAAACAAAACTGCTTCAATCTGAAAAGGAAGGCCGCCAGGTATATTATAAAGCAAACGAAAACCATCCCCTGTTTCCAGAGTTGAAAAAAATGGTTGGGAAAGTGCTCGGGATTGATCAGGTGATTGATGGGCTGGTAAACCGGCTGGGGAATCTCGAACTGGCGTATCTGATCGATGATTACGCTGAGGGTAAAGATTCCGGGATTATTGATTTATTACTGGTGGGTGAAATCGACCGGTATCATTTGGATGATCTGAGCAGAAAAACAGAACGGTATATTAAACGCCGGATTCGTACTTTGGTTTTATCTCGAAGTGAAATAGATGATTTTTTTAAACAGCATAACAACAGACCGCATTTGATAATCTGGGAAGCCATCAAAAAATGAAACAGTTATTCGTTAAGCAAGGTCAAATTGTGTTGCAGGATGTGCCGACGCCGATAACCGGTGACAATGATATTCTGGTGGATGTCAAGGCCGCGGCAGTGAGTATTGGCACTGAATTAAGTGCGTTGCGTGGCGGGCGGGGAAATCCCTTTGTTGAGGTTGTCAAGTCAACACAATTCCGGCAAAAGGTCATTCAGAGTG
The DNA here is from genome assembly GCA_964522535.1 of uncultured Desulfonema sp. GTDB lineage: Bacteria > Desulfobacterota > Desulfobacteria > Desulfobacterales > Desulfosalsimonadaceae > DYLE01. The sequence goes on along the minus strand of CAZFWD010000222.1, from coordinate 2,841 downwards.
CTAAACAGGGCAATTTATGGACCAGCGCCAAGCGCAGGTTCAAAATTGGAGCGCCGAATGTGCCGCCACAGAACAATCTTGGTGTCCCCACAGGCTATAGTTGCGCCGGTCAGGTTTTGGATGTTGGCGCTCGCCTGAATGGCGTTGCACCGGGTGACCGGGTGGCATGCGCGGGGTCTCCTCACGCTGAGATTACAGCAGTTTCTAAAAATCTTTTTGTGCCGATCCCATCAAATGTGAGTGACACGGAGGCATCATTTGTAGCGCTTGGAAGTATTGCACTTCACAGCGTGCGCCAGGCAGAAATAAATTGCGGTGAAACGGTTGTGGTAATGGGCGTGGGCGTTATCGGTCAATTGGTTGCGCAATTGGTTATTGCCCATGGCGGCCGGACAATAGTTTCCGATCTGTCCGAAGAAAAAATGGAATTGGCCAAGCGATTGGGTGCGCATATGATCCTTGCCAGTCCGGACAAATATTCAATCCAGCAGATAATGGATTTTACAGATGGCCTTGGTGCTGACGCGGTTTTACTTTGCATGGGAGGCGATTCTCCCAAGCCCGTGCAGCAGGCATTGGATTATTTATGGGACCGCGGCCGTCTGGTTGTGGTGGGTACCCCTAAATTGGAAATCCCCCGCGCAGTTTTCTATCGCAAGGAGATTGAACTCAGAATCGCGCGTTCTTATGGTCCCGGCAGATATGACCCCCATTACGAGGAAGACGGGCATGATTATCCACCATCCTATGTCCGCTGGACGGAACGCCGTAACATGGGGGAGTTTTTGCGGCTGGTTTCCGAAAAACGGATTGATCTGAATTCATTGATAACAGATTGTTTTCCTTTTGAGCAGGCACCGCAGGCATATGAATCTTTGCTGAAATCCAATAATAAGGTATTGGGAATGGCGCTTGTGCGTGAAACCGAAGCAGTAAAAACGTCGCAATTGTCGTTGTTATCAGAAAACTTTCCCCAGATTAATCTGGCAGTCATCGGTGCCGGTTCCTTTGCGTGCGCGTTTCATCTGCCCAATGCCGTTCATGTCTCAAGTACTAATTTGCGTGCGATTGTCAGTCGAAGTGAAAAAAAATCCCGTGACGCAGCTTTACGGTTTGGCGCGGAATATGCGACCCAAAATTTTGAAGAGGTCTTGAATGATCCCGCTGTTGATCTGGTTATTATTGCAACCCCGCATCACCTTCATGCCGATCAGACAATTGCAGCGTTGGAAGCTGGGAAAGCCGTGTTTTGCGAAAAACCCATGGGGATGAACCGTGATGAAATTGATCAGATTTGTGAATCTGTTGAACGTAACCGGGGTTTTTACGCCATCGGTTTTAACCGGCGATTTGCACCGACGGTGCAGCGGGCGCGACAACTGTTGTCCGGCCGTAAGGGGCCGTTGATGATCAACTATCGGGTAATGGGCACTTTTTTGCCGGCGGACCACTGGATTTATGATCCGGTAAAAGGCGGCGGGCGGGTGGTCGGGGAAATGTGTCATTTTTTCGACCTGATTGGTTTTCTGGTGGGAAAAAATCCGGAAACATTATCCGCTGCCGGCGGAACCCTCAGTCACCCCGGAACAGCTTTGAGCGATAACCTTGTTTGTACGATGACGTTTAACGATGGTTCCGTGGCGGCTTTAACGTATGGTGATCTCGGAGATGCCGCTTTCTCAAAGGAACGGCTCGAAATTTTTTCCGGTGAAGGGGTTTTGGTTGTTGATGATTTCAAGACCTTGATTGTGCATGGGTTTTCACGCCAACGCGGTATCAAATTGTCTCAGATAGACAAAGGCCACAAGTCGGAGTTAGAAGCGATTGCCAAAGCGCTTCTGGAGAAAAAAACTTCCCCCATTGATGTTCATGCCGGGCGGATTGCCATGAATTGTGCCTTCAGCACAATAGAGGCACTTGCATCGGGTAAAACTCAATATTTGAACAATAAATAATGTGACAAAATGAAAAGATTCCTTCTAATGTGCAAGCATTTGATTGGATGGCTGGGCCTGATAAAGATATTCCCCATTGTGTTTTTGTCGCCAGCGTTCCCGCAAGAATTTGCAGGCACTGTAGGTTTGAAAACTATTTAGCTACCGAGAATTGAATTTAATGAAAAAAGAAAGTGCACTTTCAGCATTTTATGAGAATCTCGCCCATGGACAACATGACATAGACTATTATTTGAGTCCTATTGGAATTTCCCGCCGGGCTGAGATTCTCACCTTAATTCAGGGCGCATGCACCGATCTTATTGGTGACTTCGGCTGCGGCGACGGGCTGATCGCATTGAAGCTTCGCCGGGACAAAAGAAAGGTCCTGGGCTGCGACCTTTCCTATACCCGCGCCCGGCGTGCAAAAACCATCGGCATTGAAGTGGCGTGCGCGGATGTGATGCAATTGCCGTTTGCGGCCGCATCTTTTGATTGGGTGATCTGCAGTGAGGTGATTGAACATGTCATTGATCCGCAAAATGTGCTTGGGGAGATATTCCGTGTGTTGAGTCCCGGCGGCGCGGCAGTGTTGACGGTGCCCCTTGGAGAAAAACTGGGCTGCACATTGCTGGATGTTCCGGAAGACCAACTGGCCGTCGAATCTTACCAGAAGATCAGGGAACGATTTCAGGTTAAAGGTTCTCATTTGACGAGTTTCAGCAAAACGTCATTTCAGGAGATGGTGGTTTCGTGCGGGTTTAAAATTGATCGCGTAAATTACACCCGGCATTTCAGCCTCAGGTATCCCCGAAATCCGCGATTAGCGTGCATTTTACAGGGAAAAAGGTTGAAAAACCTCGTTGATTCAAGTATATATGTGTTAACAGAACAACAAATATATTGA
>CAZFWD010000221.1:0-3924 GCA_964522535.1 uncultured Desulfonema sp. | reverse complement strand
TTTTTCCCGCCCAAAAACCCACCCCCCCCAAAAAAAAAAAACCGCCAAAGCCACAAAAAGCGCAAAAAAAAATTTAAAATTGTTTACAAAAAAAGCCGTTTCTTATATAAAATTCGGCAAACCGCATCGCGGGGTTTCCGACCCGGCGCTTCCGACAGACGTCACGCGAACGCATTAAAAAAATATAACAAAACCCCCAAAATAGCGAAAGAGGTTTTTATGGTTAAGAAAACGTCCGTCACATCCGAAGCGAAAAAAAAGACAGCGGCCAAAAAAAAGCCGGCGGCCGTGAAAAAGCAAAAGACCGTGAAAAAAAAGAAAACCGCCGCCTCTTCCAAAAAGCCGCTGACCCTTAAAAAAATTTTAAACCTAAAATTTGAATCCTGGAAACCCAAAACCCTGTATACACCGCAACCGGATGAGGGGTATTTAGAAGGATTCTCCGCTCCGCCGGTAATCGATGAATCCCAAAAAGATGAGGCCGAACGCCTTCGGGGCATTATCTTTAGAAAAATCGACCTGCCCGAATTCTCGGCAAAAGAAGAATTCGCGCCTGAGCCAGAGGCTCAGGCGGAGCCGGAAAAACCGGAACCGCTGAAGACGGCGCCGATCCCGAAGGAACCCATTAACGAAGAACCAACGCCCCCGGAAAACGACGTTGCCGCGCCCTGCTTGCCTGAACCCGAAGCCCTCCCTGAGCAGCAGACCGAGGCGTCGCCCGTCCCGGCGGCCTTTTCTGAAACCCTCATGGAAGCGCCAAAGGATGCCAATACCGGGCTGAAGGCGCTCGTTTTCAGCCTTGCCGCGCTATTCGCGCTCTTGTTGATCGCAAGCGCGATGAATGCGAATCGCTACACCCTCAAACCCACCAAAAGCTCCCTTGAAATCTGGAAAGGGGCATTTTCCCCCACCGGCATGAAACGCATGCTCATCCTTCCGGGCGCCGCCGCACCCGAGCGGATTAAAGCAAGGTATTCAAAAAAAGAAGCGCTGACCATCCCATTGAGGTATTATCTTCAAAAAACGGATGGCCTGCTTTCGGCTTCAACGCCTCCGGATTTTAAAGCCGTTGCCGCAACCCTTGACAAAGCTGCGGCCTTGGACCTTGACCGCTCCCAGAGAAGGCTTGTGAAGGAAAAAATCCGCGAGATCAAGGCGCTCCAATCGACCGCTGAATAACCCGTTCTGAACAAACGCCGGCAAACGCGGTCACCCCATTCGAAAGGTTCTAATCCGAAAAACCGATGAGGCGGCAGCGAAGAGGCCGCCCGTTAGTACAGATGGCAGACCACCTCATGATCGTCAAACCGCCGGGCGGCGGGGGGTTCCCTTCGGCATTGCGGCATGGCGTTCGGGCAACGGGGATGAAACCGGCATCCGGACGGCGGGGACAGGGGGGACGGCGGCTCCCCTTTTAAAACGATCCGCTCCGGCGACACCCGGCCGGGTATTGGAACGGCTGAAATCAGGGCCCGGGTATAGGGATGAAGCGGCCTTGCGATCACCTTCTCGGTCCGCCCGCTCTCCACGATCCTTCCCAGATACATCACCGCCATCCGGTCGGCGATATTGGCGACAACGCTTAAATCATGGGTGATGAAGAGGTAGGAGAGACGATACCGTTTCTGAAGGGAGATCAACAGGTTCATGACCTGAGCCCGGACCGAAACATCCAGGGCGCTCACCGCCTCATCGCAGATGACCAGATCCGGTCTGAGCGAAATTGCGCGGGCGATACTGATTCGCTGGCGCTGGCCGCCGGAAAATTCATGCGGAAACCGGTATATTGAACTCTCGGCAAGACCGACCTCCGTCACCAGCCGCCCGGCATGGGCCTGTTTTGACCCTTCGACCATGTGAAACCGGGCCAGGCCTTCGGTGACGATATCCATCACCGTCATGCGGGGGTTGAGCGAGGACTGGGGGTCCTGAAAAATCACCTGAATCCGTTTTCTCAGGCGGTCCATTTTCCGGCGGCTCAGATCGTGCAAGGCCGCACGGTCGAAATAGACCTCGCCTTCGGTCATCCGTTCCAGCCCCAGAATGGTGCGCCCCAGGGTGGTCTTGCCGCACCCGGATTCCCCCACCAGCCCCAGGGTTTCGCCCCGTTCGATATGAAGGGAGACCCCGTCCACCGCCCGAACATGATCGACGGTGCGAGAAAAAATCCCCCGCCGGACCGGGAACCAGGTCTTCAGGTTTTTCACCTCAAGCAGCGGCAATGTGTTATGTGTGTCTTGCGCTGTCATACGCTGTCCAACGGAATGCTTCCGGAAATACCTTTATTTGAAGCCAGAAAACAGGCCGCGAAATGACCCTTCCCGCAGTCCACCATGGGCGGGGTTTCATTCCGGCACCGGTCAAAGGCGAAAGCGCACCGGTCGCTGAAGCGGCAGCCTCTTGAATACGCAAAGGGGGACGGCACCTGTCCGGGAATATCGAAAAACCCCTTTTTGCCGAAAAGCTGAGGAATGGCGTTCAACAGCCCCAGGGTGTAGGGATGCGCCGGACGGGTGAAGATATCCTCAAGGCTTCCGGTTTCCACCAGCCGGGAAGCATACATCACCATGACCCGCTCGCACATCTCCCACACCGCCCCCATGTCGTGGGTGATTAAAAGCATGGCGGTGTCGTTCTTTTTCATCCCCTTGATCAGCGCGAACACCTGGGCCTGGGTAGTCACATCCAGGGCGGTAGTCGGCTCGTCCGCGATAATCAGTTTCGGCTCCAGCATCAGGGCCATGGCGATCATGATCCGCTGCTGCATCCCGCCGGAGAGCTGAAAGGGATAAGCGTACATCCGTTTTTCAGGGTCCGGAATGCCGACCTTTTTCAGCCATTGAACGGAGAATGCCCAGGCCGCGTCTTTCGTCATGTCCCTGTGCAGCCGCACGGTCTCGACCATCTGGCGGCCGACCCGGTGAAGCGGCGACAGGGCGGAGAGCGGCTCCTGAAATATCATACTGACGGCGCTTCCTCTGATCTTCCTTAAAAAACCGGTCTCCGCTGCGAGCAGGTCCCTTCCCTCGAAAAAAACCTCCCCGGAGTCAATGGACCCGGGAGGGGAAGGGATCAGCCGGGACACGCTTAAGGCGGTGACCGATTTGCCGCACCCCGACTCGCCCACCAGACCGACGCTCTCTCCCCGTCGTATATCAAACGATACCCGGTCTGCGGCCGTAAACCGCCCCTCGTCGGTTTCAAAGGTGACGGTCAGGTTTTTCACGGACAGAAGCCGGTCTCTTGATCCGTCGGTATTTTTAAACCCCCTGTCCTTCATGGCGTCCTTATTCAAGCCGGCTGTATTGTTTCGGGTCATAGGCGTTTCGAATCCCTTCTCCCACGAATACACCGAGCAGCATCACCAAAAACAGGGCAAGCGCGGGGTAAAGGATCAGCCACCATGCCCAGCGGTACTGCTGCGCCTGGAACAGCAGCTCGCCCCAGCTCGGGGTGGGCGGCGGAAGCCCGAACCCCAGATAATCCAGGGCGGCCAGGGCGCCGATGGCGCCCACCAGGGAAAACGGAAAAAAGGTGATCACCGGCACCAGGGCGTTGGGAAGGATGTGTTTAAAAATAATCTTATGGGGGTAAATCCCCATGCACCGGGCCGCCTCCACAAACGGACGCTTTCTCAAATTTAAAAACTCCGCCCGAATATAGTACGAAATCCCCACCCAGTTAAACAGGCCGTAGCAGACCAAAAGCAGGGCAAAGCTCCTCCCGTAAATGGATCCCATCAGGATCATCACGTAGAGAAACGGAAGGGCGCTCCAGATCTCAATCATCCGCTGGGCCGTGATATCAAAGATCCCGCCGTAGTACCCCTGAACCGCCCCGGCGATCACGCCCAGCAGCATGGAGCATCCCACCAGCAGCAGGCCGAAGGTGAGCGATATGCGCAATCCATAAAGGATGCGGGCG
>CAZFWD010000220.1:0-15270 GCA_964522535.1 uncultured Desulfonema sp. | reverse complement strand
TTTTCGGCGCGACCTTCATGTGCCTAGCGCCGGAACACCCCATGGTGCTCACCCTTTCGCGGGGCACCGGTCAGGAAAGCGCGGTGGATGCCTTTGTGGCGCGCATGGTGCTGGAAAACCGGACCAGCCGGACCCTGGAAACCTATGAAAAGGAGGGGGTATTCACGGGGGCCTGGTGCATCAACCCCGTCAACGGCCGCCGAATGCCGGTGTATACCGCCAACTTCGCGCTCATGGAATACGGAACCGGCGCGGTCATGTCGGTCCCGGCGCACGACCAGCGGGACTTTGAGTTCGCCAAAAAATACGGGCTGGACATCATCGTGGTGATCAAACCCGAGGACGGAAACGCCGAGGACATCGCCCAGACCGAGGCCTACACCGGCGACGGGGTCCTGATCCATTCCGGACAGTTCGACGGCATGGACAACAAAAAAGCGCAGAAGGAAATCACGGATTACCTCAAAACAAAAGGGCTGGGCGCGCACGCGGTCAGCTACCGGCTGCGGGACTGGGGCATCTCCCGGCAGCGCTATTGGGGCGCGCCGGTCCCCATGGTCCATTGCGAGAGATGCGGGACGGTTCCGGTTCCGGAAAAAGACCTGCCGGTGGTGCTTCCCGAGGACGCGGCCCTGCTGGAAGGCGGCGGCTCCCCGCTCTCCACGCTGGAATCGTTTGTCCACACGACCTGTCCCGAATGCGGCGGACCGGCCCGACGGGAAACCGACACCATGGACACCTTTGTAGAATCCTCCTGGTATTTTGAACGCTACTGCAGCCCGGACTGGAATACCGGAATGTTCGATAAAAAAGCGGTGGATTACTGGATGCCGGTGGACCAGTACATCGGCGGGGTGGAGCACGCGGTGCTGCACCTGCTCTATTCCCGCTATTTTACGCGGGTGCTCAAGGACATGGGGCTGACCGGCTTCAAGGAGCCGTTTACCCGGCTTTTGACCCAGGGGATGGTCTGCAAGGAGACCTACTATTGCCCGGAGCACGGGTTTTTGTTTCCCGAGGAGGCCGAGATCGACGGGGAGACGCGGCGGTGCAAAAAATGCGGACGTACCATCGTTGTCGGCCGCGTGGAAAAAATGTCCAAATCCAAAAAAAACGTCATCGATCCCAATACCCTGCTTGAAAAATACGGGGCCGACACGGTCCGGCTGTTCTGCCTGTTTGCCGCCCCGCCGGAGCGGGACCTGGAGTGGAGCGAACAGGGGGTCGAGGGGGCGTTTCGGTTTTTAAACCGAACCTGGCGGCTGATCTGTGAATGGACGTCTAAAATCAGGCATGCAGCGCCGTTTGACGGCCGAATGGCGGAACTGGACGACGCATTGAAGCAGGTCTACACCAAGACCCACCAGACCATCGCCAAGGTCACGGGCGACGTGGAACAGCGGTTTCACTTCAACACCGCCATCAGCGCGGTCATGGAGCTCGTCAACGCCCTGTATGGATTAGCCCCAGAGTCGCCCCACCCGCAGGCCGCCCATGTCATGCGGTTCGCCGTGGAAACGGTGGCCCTTCTGCTTTCCCCGGTTGTGCCGCACTTTAGCGAAGAGCTGTGGGAAGATCTGGGGCACCCGGCCGGCAGCCTGTCCACCGCCCCCTGGCCGGCGTATCGGCAGGAAGCACTCACGGCTGAGGAGCGCACCGTGGTGGTTCAGGTGAACGGAAAGCTGAGAGGCCGGTTTCAAATTGCTGCGGATGCCGATGATCAGGCCATTGAAAGAGCAGCGCTGGCCGAGGAAAACGTCAGGCGGAGTATCGGGGACAAACCCCTGCGAAAGGTCATTCTGGTGGAAAAAAAGCTGGTCAATATCGTGATCTGATGAATATGCAAAACAGATATCATCGGCTTTGCGTAAAAACCGTCCTGGCCGTCTGCCTTCTGATTTCTGCCTGCGGGTACCGGTTCTCCGGAGGGGGGAATCTGCCTGAAGGGGTCACCCGGCTCAGCGTCGGGGTTCTTGAAAACCGGACCCGGGAAACCGGACTGGAAAACATGATCAGCAACGAGGTGATCAACTACTTCACCCGGTTTGAAAACGTACAAATGACGGACAAGGACGACGCCGACGCCTGTTTGTCCGGGATCATTAAATCCGCAAACACCCACACCATCGCCCACCGGACCACCCACGCGTCCACCGAACGGCGGATACGGGTGGTGCTGGATCTGAAGCTGACCACACCGGACGGCAGGCTGCTGTGGAAGGCGGAGGATATATCGGAGGATGAAACCTATGTCGTCGCGTCGGAGAAACTGCGGACGGAGCAGAACAAAAAATCCGCCCTGCTCATCCTTTCAGAAAGGATCGCCGAGCGGATCTATTACCGAATGACGGATAACTTCTAATAAGACCCTAAGACGCGTGATCGAAACACTATGCGGACGCCGACCGTTTAGCCCCCTTGTAAAGCCGGGATACTTTTCTCGCAGCGGTTCGCGAATGGACAACCCCTTTTTTCACCGCCTTATCGATCACCGACTGGGCAAGCCTGAGCTTGTCCGAAACGGCCGCCGCATCATCCTGGGCGTCGGCAAGCCGAACGGTTTTAATAATCGATTTAACCCGAGTCTTGACGCCGCGGTTGCGCAGCCGCCGTTTGTTGTTCTGAATATTCCGTTTGATCGCGCTTTGATGGTTCGCCAATGCTTTCACCCCTTGTTTCGTAATTTTAAAATTTTGCGCAAATTCGTAACCGATTCAAGCACCGATGTCAAGTTTTTTATTCCATACCCAGCATGAGTCGCGAAAATAAAAAAATCGCAAGGGCCGCCGGCGTCATCGGCGTCTTCACCCTGCTCAGCCGGATTCTGGGGTTTGTCAGGGATATTGTGATGGCCTGGTTTTTCGGGGCCGGCCTTCTCTCGGACGCGTTTTTCGTGGCCTTCCGAATACCCAACCTGCTGAGGCGGCTGTTTGCCGAAGGCTCGTTGAGCATTGCGTTTGTACCGATCTTTGCCGAGTACCTCTCCCGGCAGGGAAGACCGGAAGCCTTTAAAATGGCAAGATCGGCACTCCGCATGCTTTCCGTGATTCTGGTGGGGGTCACCCTTATCGGAATCCTGGCCGCGCCCGGTATCGTTCGAGTGATCGCTCCGGGGTTTACCGGCATGAAGTTTACCCTGACCGTGACCCTCACCCGAATCATGTTCCCCTATATCTTCTTCATCAGCCTGGTGGCGCTCTGCATGGGGATTTTAAACGCCCTGGGGCATTTTGCGGCCCCGGCCCTGGCCCCGGTCTTTTTAAACCTCTCCATCATCGGGGCGGTGCTGTTCATCTCCCCGCACCTGGATTCGCCGGTCACGGGACTTGCGCTCGGCGTGCTGATCGGCGGGGGGCTTCAACTGGCCCTGCAGGTTCCGTTTTTGATTCGAAAAAAATTTTATTTCTGGAAAAAAACGCCCCTGTACCATCCCGGCCTGAAACGGATCGGCACCCTGATGCTGCCCACGGTTTTCGGCGCCGCGGTGTACCAGGTCAATATCCTGATCGGCACGTTGCTGGCCTCTCTGCTGCCCGAGGGGAGCGTCTCTTACCTGTATTACGCCGACCGGCTGGTTCAGTTCCCCTTAGGCATATTCGCCATATCCCTGTCCGTGGCCGTGCTGCCCAGCCTGTCCCGCCTGGCCGCTGAAAAAAACATGGCCGAGCTGAAAAACACCTTTGTCTACGCCATAAACCTGATCTTTTTCATCACCCTTCCGGCCATGGCGGGGCTTATCGTCCTCGGGCAGCCGATGATCGCCCTGCTGTTTGAGCGAGGAGCGTTTGATCCGGAAAGCACGCGGCTGACCGCCCTGGCCCTGATCTATTACAGCGCCGGTCTCTGGGCATTTGCCGCCGTGCGGGTGGTGGTCTCCACCTTTTATTCCCTCCAGGACACCGTCACCCCGGTAAAAATGGCCACACTCTCCATCATCGCCAACCTGCTTTTGAGCCTCGGGCTGATGGGGCCGCTTCAGCACGGCGGCCTGGCCCTGGCCACCTCCCTGGCCTCCATCCTGAACCTGGGGCTTCTGGCATGGGCGCTGCGCAAAAAACTCGGCACCCTGGGCTGGAAAAAAATTATGGCCTCGGTTCTGCGCTCCGGTGTCTGTTCCATCATCATGGGAACCGGTTTGTGGATGTTCGCCGCTTTCTTTTCATCGCCGGAACCGGCCTCTACCCTGAGGCTGCTCGGCATGATCGTGGGTGGCATCACCGCGGGCGTGATCATCTACTTTGTTTCGGCCGTGATGCTCGGGGCCCAAGAGGTGTATATGATTTACGACATGATAAAAAGAGGCAAACGGTCATGAAATCCATCCATGCGAAAATCGCCTTTGCGTTTGCGGTCCTGATCCTGCTCTCCTATCTTGTGCTGATCATCACCGGCGACCGGGGACTCATGGATTTAAGGGGCATGCGGCAGAAGCTCAACAGCCTCAAGATGGAAAACAAGAATCTCGAACAACAGAATATTGAGATGTATCGGAAAATCAAGCGGCTGAAAGACGACCCGGCCTATACCGAAAGCATCGCCCGCCAGGAGCTTAAGATGATCAAAAAGGATGAGATTGTTTTTGAGTTTAAAACAGAACCCTCAAAAGATGAAAAAAAAGATGAACATTGAACATCGAACATCCAACATCGAACTTTGAATTAAAAATAGGCCTTGTTCCATATTCGACGTTCAGCGTTCGATGTTCAGCGTTCAAATTTCAAAAAAAGTTTCTCTTTCACCTCGACTCGCTCCACCCTTCCGCTGATGGATGCGGCCGCGATATGCGGATCATGCGGAAAACAGAGGATCCAGCTCTCGAACAGGGCGCGTTGAATGACCCCGCGCTTTTCCTCAAGAAGCGCAAGCGGCAGGTTGTCATACCCCATGTGCCATGTCAGCGGAAGGTGCGCCGCGGTGGGGATGAGGTCCGCGCAGAAAAACAGAGACCGCCCTTCCCCTTTGACCAGAAGATGCTGCTGCCCTGCCGTATGCCCCTGAGTGACCATCAGGTAAATCCCTTCAAACAGGTCATCCGTCGGGCCGTCGATGATGTTCAACACCTTTTGGGCGTAAAGCGGCATAAAGTCATCCGCAATGAAACCCGACCGGTCGCGAAGCGAGGGATGACAGGCCAGCTCCCATTGGGATTTTTGAATATGGTAAGTCGCTTGGGGAAAGGCTGGAACGATCGTTTTGTTTTGAAGAGCGGTGCAGCCACCGGCGTGATCAAAGTGCAGATGGGTGATCACCACATCCGTGATATCTTCGGCGGTCAGCCCCAGGGGGGCCAGCCGGGCATCCATGGAACCCGGCGTCTTCACCATTCCGAACACCTTTTTCAGCTTTGCCGAAAGCTTGTCCCCGATCCCCGCATCCACGAGAATGGTCCGGTGGTTTCCGCAAATGATCAGGGACCGTGCGGTCATGGGAATCCGATTTTTGGAATCCGCGGGGATCTTTTTTCCCCACAGGGTCTTGGGCACGACCCCAAACATGGCGCCGCCGTCCAAAAGAAAGGCATCCATTTCAACGGCGGCGCAATCATAGCTTCCGAATCTCATGGGACAAACCACTTTCTGATATAATCGTAAAGTCCACTGTGAGCGAGATTGAGGCTTTGAGGAGAAAAGCGGTTTGTGTTGAATGCGTTAAAAATTGCAAGCTGTTTGAGGTGCCTGCGCCGAGTTCTTGCAATTTAGCATTCAATGCGAACCGCGCCTCAAAGACTCACGAAGCGAACAGCTTGGACTTTTACGATTCTATCACTTTGTGAAAAAAGTCAGCCGGCTTACCTGCTTTAATTTACAGGGGCTTTTTGCGCCTGAAGGAATCTAGAATGTCCCGAATCGATTCGGGGTAGTCATCCGACTGAAAGCGTTTGATCACCTTTAATGCGGTTTTGCCCAGAACCGGAATCTGCCAGATATAGGGGACGGTAAACCGAATGTTTAGCAGGTTGGACTTGCCGGGATGAAGCTCCCCTTCCCTGGCCGCCTTGGTATCCTTTTCGGAGATGAGCGCATCCAGTGAAAAATGGACCCTCAATCCCGAGGAGTTTAACCCCTTTTCTTTCTTGCCTTTGGGGGAGGGCCCCGGCGGCTTTGGAGATTTTTCCCTTTTTTCCAATCGCTCCACCACCTCAAACGCCCTTTCGACTTTTCGTTGTTGGTCTTTCAGTCCTGCCATTTTTCTCTCTCCCGGTTTCCATGATGGTTTGGGAAATGGTTTCAACGTCTTCAATCGCCCGTTTCACCTGCCGTTTGAACTTCTTGTTGGAATTAACAAACACAGCATACTCGTGAAGGTTCAAGCCCCTTCGGTTAAAATTTTCATACACGGTTCGCGCGGGATAGACCGCATTTAAACATGAAACATACGGCGGAAGCATATCCTCAAAATAGGAAAAACACCGCTTCGGGTTGGCCAACGGATGGGTGAACACCGGGAGCACGTAAAACCGGCCCCGTTTCTCCGGAACCGCGGCAATGATCTCCTTGATGATCGGATACAGGTTGTTCATAAACGCCGATTCATCGTTGGTCGAGGTGCGCATAGGGATGATCACCAGATCGCAAAACGCGCAGGCAAACCGGGTATGCAGCCGGCCCGTGCCTTCGCCGGGGATATCCATGATCATCAGCGCGTTATAATCGGAGATGGACTCAATCCCCTTCTGAAACACCTCCCGCTGGGTGCTGGAGATATGATGAAAGGAAACCCGATCGGAATCATAGCCCATCTGCTCCCGCTCCTGCCACCAGGTTTTCAGGGTCCCCTGGGGATCGAGCTCCACCAGCGCGATCGAATCAAACGCCTCCGCCATGGTTGCGGAAAAGGCGGTGTTCAACGCCAGGGTGCTTTTTCCGGTTCCCCCTTTTGTCTGCACAAAACCGATGACCATAGACTGCCTCGAACAACCGTTCCTTTATTCATCAGCCCGCGACGCGTTTCCGCTTCAGCACGTCATTGCCCTTGCGGGCCTCTCTAGCCAGCCTCGCCACCTCGGCGATATCCGCGTCGGAAAAGACCCCGTTCACCCCGGAGATGGCCGCCAGTTTCATGCCGTGCTTCAACCCCATCTTGTAAATCTCCTTGACCTTCTGCCATTCAATATCCCGGCCGATGGTGAAAATCTCGAACCGGCCTTCCAGGGCCAGAACGATGGTTTCCGCCATGCAGGCGAAGGCCACCTTCGGGGGCAGGCCGATGTCCTTCATTTCCACGTTGTCGCCCGGAAGCAGGATTTCTCCGGATTCAATGACCAGCACGTCCGGTCGTTTGGCCACATCCTCGGCGGACAGGTCCAGAGGCCGGGCCACATCCGTAATCACGCATCCCGGCTTGACCTTCATGATATCCAGCACGCTTTTTCCGCCGCCGGCCGAGGTGGCGGTGACGATCACGTCCATGTCGGCAAGGTATTTATCCACCCGGGTCGTGATCTCGATTTTAACATCCGGGGTTTCCTTATGGATGGATTCCTGAAGCGCCAGCAGCTTGGAATGCCGAATATCCACCATGACCAGGTCGGTAAACGCCATGGCCAGAAGCCGGCAGCAGACCGAACCGATGGCGCCGGTGGCCCCCACCACCATGGTTTTCGCCTTGAGCTTCTTTCCCTTTTCCACCTTGATCAGGCCCATTCGGCGCACCGCATCCGCGGCGGCCCAAAGCGCCCCGGAAGCGCTGTAACTGTTTCCGGTGGTGATGGGAATATCCGCCAGTTTGGCCACGGTTTTGCCGGCATCCCCCACCACCTTGGTGAAGGCGCCCAGGCCCATGATCTGCGCGCCCATGCGTTTAGCCATTTTAGCGGCCTGCAACAGGCGTTTGTACGTAAACTCGGGGCTGTGAGAGAGCATCTGCTTGGGGGTGCCGCCCACGGTAATCAGCCAGCCTTCGGCCTCCACCCCGGTGGGGGATTTGACGCCGGTGACTTTGGAATAGATAAAAGGCGGCGAGTAGGCGATGATCCGCTCCACCGCATCCATGAAACCGGCAGGGGCGTACCGGGAGGCCAGCTCTATGGTGGGATCCTTTTTGAGCTGGGCCTGGGAAAGGGGGTGGATCACAAAGGCAAACCGGTTGACCCGCCGAAACTCCCCCTGGGGATAGATCACCCGGGGGTCCATGCGATTTTCACTGATGACCTCAAGCAGATCGTCGTCGGTGATCTCATTTAACGGAATATTCAGACCCGCAGCGGTCATGGCTTCAAGCACGTTAAACCCCACCACCTGCTCCAGTATCTTGGGAGTGCAGTCAAAAACCACATCCACGCCCCGCTCCTGAAGAAACCGAATCCGGTCCTCATAGGCGTTCGCGGTGATCACGGTTTTTCCGCCCAGTTCCTCCAGGGAACAGCCCTTCAGATAATCATAAAAATCAAAGGTCGGCACCACCAGGATGTTGGCCTTTTGAATGGCCTTGTGGACGATATATTCATTCCACTTTTTCAGCGGAATGGCCGAGGCTGCCAGGCGCTTGCTGGGCACCCATTCCAGCACGTCATGTATCCCCTTTGCATAGCCCTCAAGCTCTTTTAAGGAGTTTAAAAACCGGGGTATGCCGTTCTCATAAATGGGGTCGGCAAAGGTCAGGTTGTCGGTGTATTCGTTCATCACCTTGGCGATGTTGTAGCTGAGAAGGCCGGATAAAAACAGCACCTTTCGATAGTTGAAATAGTTGTTGCCGAATTTGAACTGAAGATGACGGATCGCCCACTCGAACGATACCCGCCGCAACCGCTCGCCGGTGGTCACCGGCGAACCGATACTGGATTGCAGCTTCTTGACCTTCCGCTTCTGCCCCTGAAGGGAGCGGCTGGAACCGATGGAATAGCTGAAGTTCAGTCCGCCCAGGCCTATGGCGTCGGCCTTTGTGTCCCACTCCTCAAGCAGCTCGGCGGCGCGTTCCGCGTCCCCGTCGGTGCCGATGCGTTTGATGGTGAACTCCTGATCCAGAAAGGTTGTGACAAACTCATAATCATCCTTGCTTTTGCCCAGACTGATACTGACGATCTGTTTCACGGCATCCTCCTTCATCCATACATTCGCTTATTGATCCCCATCATCGCCAATGGCATTGGCCGGACAGGATTCCATGGCCTCCCGGCAGGCCGACTCCTCGGCCTCGGTTTCAGGCTGTTTGCAGACATAATTGTTGTCAACGGCCGATTCCGCATCACCGTTTTCCTTAAAGTTGTCCGGCGCGATCTCGGAACACAGGGTGCACCCGATGCAGGCCTTTGTCACGTAGTACCTGCCGGGAACATTCTGCGCAAATTTTTCAAAACAATCCGGCATGATCTTTTCACGTTCCAGATCGCAACGGGATCACTTCAGGTGATGATCAGGTGCGCCAGCCCCTTTTCCTTTAAAAAAACAGGATACAGATCATAGGCCGGGTTTAAAATCGGCAACAATTTCAAAGTTTTAGGCACATTCCCCTTCGCCACCACCTGCCGGCGGGTCAGGGCGCTCACCAGGTTTGCGCGGCCGAGCCAGAACTTGTGGGCGAAATCGGCGTTCATGGACATGGTGACCTGGGGCTTGCCGTCGAACTCCCCCTTGTGGATGATCAGGTCCTTCCCGGTCGCGTCCACGGTGATGACCCCCGAAGGGTTCTTGTAGATAAACTGAACGCACAGGTTGGTCTTCTTTAAGGCCGGCCCGATATCCGGGTGCGCCTTTAACCGCTCAAAGAAATCGATCAGCACGGCGTAAAGCATCTCCGAATCCTTAAAGACGTTTTTCATCTCCTTCTGGCCGGTCCGGGCCGCCGAGGGGTTTAAGTCCTCCCGGGTCACCGGAAGCGGGGTGGCCTTGGTGTGATAAAGCTTTTTCACGATGCGAATCACCGCGTCCCGGTCCGGCTCCACCGGGTTATACAGCATGGAACCGTCCTCCATGGCGGTGGTGGCCACCTGCTCGAGTTTGGCCAGGTTATCCTTGATGCCCGCATCCTTGAGGTTGAGCGGCATGCCCGTGAGATGCGCCAGCTGGCGATTGAGTACTCGAATCTTTTCAACCCCGGCCTTGGCCGACAGGTTCCGGAACCACTGATCCACAAAGTTTAAGTTCCCGATGGCCTTGGCCGCCAGGTTCTTGGCCTTGTGGGACTGCTTGTCCATCCAGGGCCGGACCGAGTCCATCAATGTCGTGATATGCTCCAACAGCTTCAGCCTGCCGGCCTTGAGCAGGCTCTGGCTCTCGGTGATCACCTGGGGAAAGGTGACGCCCAGGGCCACGGCGATATCGGAGTAGCGCTCGATTTGAGATTCCAGGTTGTATTCCATGACCTCGGGCAGCACCAGGGCATTGGCCAGCCCATGGGGAATATGGTAGACGCCGCCTAAGGCGTGGGAAATGCCGTGCACCATGCCCACCATGGAATGGGAAAACGCCACCCCGGCCAGAAAACTCCCCACCAGCATGGCCCCTCGGGCCTGAAGGTCCTCGGGATGGGCGCAGGCCTGAAGGATATTATTGCTGATCAGGCGAATGGCGTGAAGCGCCATGGCATCGGAGGCGGGGGACCACTCCTTATCCACATAGGCCTCGATGGCGTGGGTCATCGCGTCCATGCCGGTGGTGGCGGTGAGTTTTCCCGGCATGGAGACGGTCACCTCGGGATCTAAAACCGCGATATCCGGCAAAAACTGCTCCTCGGCAAAGGGGAGCTTGACGTCGTTATCCGGGTCCGCGATGACCGCCACCTTGGTGACCTCGGAACCGGTGCCGGCGGTGGTGGGCACGATGATCATCGGCAGGAGTTTTTCATCCGGCTCCAGAAGATAGGCCCCCATATGGTCCGCCACCTTGCCGCCCTTGACGCAAAGGATGTTCGCCACCTTGGCGGTATCGATCACGCTGCCGCCGCCCACGGCGATAAACATATCGCACCGGTTTTTCTTGGCCTTGGCCGCGCACTTTTCAACGCTGGTGATGGTGGAATTGGGCGGAACATCGTCATAGGTGCAGACGATCTCGACGTTGGACTTTTTAAAACCGGCCTTCACCTTGTCGGCCGGGCCGGTCTTGGCCAGCACCTCGTCGGTCACCAGGATGGCGCGGCGCTTTCCGAAATGCCGCACCGACCCCTCGATATTTTTTAAAATCCCGATCCCGTAAATCACCTTTGCGGGCAGGGTAAACTCAAAATACTCCGGCAGCATAAAATTTTCCTTTCGGTGTTTTCGGCGGCTTCCGTGCTTCTGCAAACCTGAAAAGCAAACACCCGAATACCGGTTAAAAAAACAGCGTTTATGTTTCTAAAAATTGTTTACAAAAAAACAATAAGGATTTCATTTCTTAAATATCAGCCTCACGTCTGCCTGTCAATTTGAAATATTTCCCGTTTGATAAATTCAGGAATAGCTTCGCTTAACGGCCTTGAGCCAACCCTCATACAGGGCGCGGCGTTTTTCCGACGGCATGCATCCGGTCCAGGTTTTATCCACGGCCCAGTGACGCGCCAGCTCCGATCGGTCCGTCCAGAAATCCACCGCCAGCCCGGCTGCATAGGCCGCGCCCAGCACGGAGGTTTCCCGGTTTTTCGGGCGAATCACCGGAATGTCTAATATATCGGCCTGAAACTGCATCAACAGCTCGTTGACCACCATGCCGCCGTCCACCTTCAGGCTGGTCAGGTGAATCCCCGAATCCTTTTCCATAGCCTCGAAAATCTCCCGGACCTGGTAGGCGCAGGCCTCAAGCACGGCCCGGGCGATATGCCCCCTATGAATATAATGGGTCAGACCGGTGATCAGGCCTCTGGCATCGCTTCGCCAGTGCGGGGCGAAAAGCCCGGAAAACGCGGGAACAAAATAGATGCCGCCGTTATCTACGACGGTTCGGGCCAGATCCTCGATCTCCGGGGATGTTCGAATGAGCCCCAGGTTATCCCGAATCCACTGCACCAGGGAACCGGCAATGGCGATGGAGCCCTCCAGGGCGTATACGGCGGGCTGATTCCCGATCCGGTAGCCGAGGGTGGTCAGCAGGCCGAATTTGGACTGAACCGGTTTTTCCCCGGTGTTTAGCACCAGAAAACACCCGGTCCCATAAGTGTTTTTCGCCTCACCCGGGGTAAAACAGGCCTGTCCGAACAGGGCGGCCTGCTGGTCCCCCAGGTCCCCGCAGACCGGAACCCTTCCCCCCAGCGCGTCGCTTTCGCGGGTATAGCCGTAAATCTCGCTGGAGGACCGAATCTGAGGCAGCATTTGCCTGGGAATCCCCATGACATGAAGCATATCCGGGTCCCAGTCCAACGTCTTTAAGTTCATCAGCATGGTTCGGCTGGCGTTGGTCACGTCCGTCACATGCACCCCGCCGTCGGGACCGCCGGTCAGCCACCAGATCAGCCAGGTGTCGATGTTTCCAAAAACCGCCTCGCCGGCCGCGGCCGCGGCCGCAACCCCCTCCACATGATCCAGTATCCAACGAATCTTCGGGCCGGAAAAATAGGTGGCCAGGGGCAGCCCGACCTTTTCCCGAAAACAGTCCATATCGCCGTCTGCCGCCAGGTTTCGGCACAGATCCTCGGTCCGCGTATCCTGCCAGACGATGGCAGGATAATACGGCTTGCCGGTTGCAGGGTTCCAGACAACGGTGGTTTCCCGCTGATTGGTCACACCGAGACCGGACAACTGCTCCGGCCCGATTCCGGCGCTCTGCATCCCTTTTTGCATGACCGCCCACATGCGATCCCGTATCTCCAGCGGATCATGTTCAACCCATCCGGGCCTGGGATAGATCTGCCGGTGTTCCAGCTGATGCATGGACACGGTTTTCCCCTGATGGTTGAAAACAAAAAAACGGGTGCTGGTCGTGCCCTGGTCAACCGCGCCCACATACCGCTTATCCGCCGTGTTCATTTATCCCCCTTTGCCGCGGTCGGGTTTGTAAAAAAACCGTCAAGCGGGATTGAAAATTCTTTACAGCCTTTCCTTTTTAATAAATAGCACAAAGCCTGCAAAATAAAAATACACTCGACAAATTTTATTCAAACCTCAAACAGGCAGGGAAAAATTCAAGCCGCTCCATCGGTTGGAGAATTTACGTTAAGGTTAAAAATTTTTCACAACAATATTGATTTGTACAAAAAATATTGATAAAAGAAAAAATTAATTTATGGAAAACAGCCTTGCCGCGGTCTGCGCACAGGGGTGTTTTATACAAAAAACCCTTAAACCGATTCAAAGCGTATAAGGAAACATCAATGAAGGAGGTGGAGGCCTTCGAGGTCATCGACACCCAGAAACCGTTCTTTGAGCAACCTGCCCGGTTGTCCCGTTTTCACTGGACTTTCGGCACAAACACCATCACCCGGCTTAAGGTGTTTGGCAAAAACTCCATCCGCTTCCTCACGAACGACCTGACCGCCAGGTGGTTCAACATGACCTACAACTCCTACAGCCGGTTTTACGAAGGCCAGTTGCGTCTCGGACTGCCGGTTTCCAAGGACCTGATCCACAGCCAGGAGGAGGTCCGTTCCATCGCCGCGGGAAAACTCGCCCTGACCCTTTACCACATCTTTTACCGGGTCACCGGCACGCGCATCCCTCGAAACGAGATCAAGCTGATTCTGATCGGCGAGCTGGAAGCCGGAAACCTTCGGCTGACGGAAAACGTCGTCATTTTGACCCGGAAACAGCTCAAATACCTTGTTTTAAACAAGTTTGAACTCCCGGGCTATTTTTTCACCGCCATTTATGAGGAGGCGATGCAGCGGCGAATCCTCAAGGAAACCCTCAAAAGCTACCGTCCCCCCGCCTATTTTGACAGCGAAATCGAGGAAAACATTCATAACGGCCGAGGGGATTATGAAATCGTCTACTACCGGGATTACACGGAAGAAGGAAAAGAGATCAAATTCAGAAGGCTGGTGAGCATCGAAAACGTCACCGCCGGGGATGACCGCCCCTCGGTGATCCTGATTCCGGGTTTTGCCAACAACAGCAACTGCTACGACCTAAGCAACCATCAATCCATTGCCAAGGACTTCGCGGACAAGGGGTACTGGGTCTACCTCTTCGATCCAAGGGGAATGGGCATCAACCAGGCGAAATTCGACCCGCTCTACACCGTGGACACCTTAATCGATCATGACCTGCCCACGGTCGTAAACTTTATTTCGGCAAGAAGCAACAACAAGCCCTCCATCCTTATGGGGCACAGCATGGGCGGCCTGATATCCGAAAACATGGTTTTAAACTGGAACCTAAGAAAACATTTAAACAACCTAAACGACCTGTCAAACCAGCAAAAGGCGTATTTAAACCAGATCCTTCCGGCCGCCGATGAGGCGGAAAGCAATTTAAAAAAGGTCCGGGCGATCGTTTCTTTAGGCTCCCCCAAGTTCTTCAACAAGATGTCCCACGCCTTTTTCCCCGCAGCCCTCTGGCTGAATCACATCGCCCGCATCTTTCGGCTTCGGCAGGTGCCGGTCAAGGAAACCTTAAGGTTTATGATGCAGGTCCCGGTGCTCTGCGACATCACCCAATGGATCATCAACAGCGACATCGGGGATTTAAACTTTATCATGTGCCCGGAGAACCACAAATCCAACAAGCTGTTCACCAAGCTCTACGTCGAAAGGGCCTTGGAATCGGTCCCCCTGGGGCTGGGATTCCAGTTTTTAAAAGCGATATACAACGGGGAAGGGTTTAAACGGATGGACCAGAGCCGGTTCAACTATTCCACCCACCTGAGCTACCTTCCCAGCGACATTCCGCTGTTCCATTTCTGGGGCGCAAAGGACCCCCTGGCCCCTCCGGACAACATGCAGTACAATAAACACTACCCCCATGGCTCCAAAAAAATATTCCACATTGAATCCCCGGAAGACGTCAAAAAAATAAACATATCCTCAAAAAAAAGCCAGGTCATCGACTTTGTCATCGAAGGGGCGAACCATCTGGATCTGCTCTACGGCAAACGTGCCGAACAGATCGTATACCCGCTGCTCATGAAAATCATCGATAAAGCCTGGGGCGACTGGTCTTACGCGGAAAACAACGCAGACGAACCCACCGAGTGATCCGGCTGAGCGATCATTGGTTTGCGGGGAGGAGGGAGGCGATGAAAAAATTCTTTGGGGTGCTGCTGCTGATTGTCGTTCTTGGTCTGGCCTATCTTCTTGCGTGGCCGGTCCCCATTGATCCGGTGGCCTGGACCCCTCCGCCCAACCCCTCATACACGGGTGTGTTTGAGGTCAACACCCGTCTTTCCGGGATTGAAAAGCTGTCCCTGGACGGCGCGCACGAGC
>CAZFWD010000219.1:0-8023 GCA_964522535.1 uncultured Desulfonema sp. | reverse complement strand
GAGCTGCGCGTGATGCGGCTGGCCAAAAAGGTGGCGGCCGGGGGGGACTTCATCCAGACCCAGTGCATCTACAACCTTGACAAATTCGAAAAATGGATGCAGGGGGTATGTGAGCGGGGGCTGGATGAAAAGGTCCATATTCTGGCCGGCATCACCCCCATGAAATCTGCGGGCATGGCGCGTTACATGAAAAACAAGGTCCCCGGCATGGATGTGCCGGACGAACTCGTCAAGCGCATGGATGGCGTGCCGAAGGAAAAACAGCCTGAGGAGGGAATCAAAATCGCCATCGAATCGATTCTGCGGCTAAAGGAGATCAAGGGGGTTCACGGCTTTCATATCATGGCCATCGAATGGGAGCAGAAGGTCCCGGAAATCGTTCAGGGGGCCGGTCTGTATCCCCGGCCGGAGGTCTAAAGAAATACAACAACGCACCGGTCTTGAATACCATAACGATTAAGGAGTGAGGTATATGAACGAAAAAAAGCTTATTCTGGTCGTCGATGACGACCCGGACCTGGTCGAAGCCGTCTCCATGAAGGTGGAATCCAAGGGCTACCGTGTTGCCAAGGCCTATGATGGGGTCGAGGCCATGGATCGCATCAAGGAGGAAAAGCCCGCCCTTGTCATTCTGGACGTGATGATGCCGAGAAAAAACGGATGGGCGGTATGCGACGAGATCAAAAGGGAAGAGAGCCTCAAAGACATCATCGTCATCCTGTTGACGGCAGTGGCGGATGCCGTTCAAACCACAAGCTATACGCATCATGACGGAAAAACCACCCTGGCGGACGACTACATCCCCAAACCGATTGATATGGACGAGCTGATGAGGATCGTCGACGATTATCTGGCTTCCTGACCTTACGGGAGTCATACAGGGGATCATCTTCTCTTAGGATGTTGCGGGGTCTGGCCTCCGTGCCTTCGGGCGATAGGGGGCAGACCCCGGCAGGGTTTTGACAACGGCTTCTGCTTCCACTGACCGGTGGAACCCATATCGTCTCAGGCAAAACGGACGGCCAGAGCGAACGGCAGGATTGACCGACGTCACCGAGACTGACATCGATAAAAATGGTAAAAAATATTATCGCCTTTCTGCAGGCGGGTTTTTACAACAATGAAGCCGATACAGATGAACGGAATCAAGCTGAGCAATCCGCTTGCCCAGCTGAATCAACGATACGAAACTGACGCCCGGATTCCCCCCGTTTATCTTTACCGACTCCTATCCTCCCACCGGATCAACATCTCATTTCTCAACACCAGCCTGCTTGACGGTGAAAAATGCATCGCCTGCTGCGTCGATCCGGATACCCTGGGTCCCGTAAAAAATCATCTTCAGCCGGACCGGGCATTCGATCATCGGCTGGAGTACATCACCCACTCCGGCACGATATCGGTTTATCCGCATAAAGGCAGCTTGGCATCCCTGGGGCATATTCTTCATGCCATGGGAAAGGAGAATTTTGTATTTTCTCACATGGCCTCCTCCGCCGCGATGCTGACCTTTGTGGTGGCGCTTTCCGATCAGGAAAGAATCGCAAAGGCCCTGGCGCAATACATTCGGCTTCCGGTGTCCCATGCCCCGTTTCGGCAGGAGCCGTGTTCGGATGAGCTCCTGCTTTCCCTGAAAAACGCACTGGAAACAACCGCCTGCTATGTGGAACCCAAAATCAAAACCTATGGGATCAAGGCGATAACGGATTTGACCTTGTGCTGCCTGGATTTCAGCATAGATCAGCTTGCAGCGTGGGGGGAACGGATTGAGTCTTTGGAAGGGCTTGGGATTCAATTTTATTTTGCTTCAGGATTCAAAACCTTGACCAACCGGGTTCAACTGCTTCTTTTAGTCGGCGCAATCGGCCCGGGGACTGAAGTGAACGCGAAGGCTTCGATCGCATCCGCTTTGCAAAAACAAAAAAACGATTCCCTATCGATCAAAACCCCCATGGGATTTATCTGTTTTCAGGGCCCGCATTTTGGGGACCGCTACGGCATCGCGGACCAGGCGTTTTCCGCACTGATCCGAAATGCCATTCCCATCCTTGCGGCAGGCTG
Organism: uncultured Desulfonema sp.; assembly: GCA_964522535.1. Classification (GTDB taxonomy): domain Bacteria; phylum Desulfobacterota; class Desulfobacteria; order Desulfobacterales; family Desulfosalsimonadaceae; genus DYLE01. The sequence continues at coordinate 5,962 of CAZFWD010000219.1, read as the reverse complement.
TGTGGGCGCTTCCGTAAACCTCGTCATACCGGACGCGATGATGCAAAAGGCGACCCAAGTCCTTTCGAAAATATTTGTCATTCCCCAGGGGAAGGTTGAACGGAAAAAAAATGGCACCCCGTAAAAAAAACAACACCCCTTCAGAAAACTTTCAGTGGCGAATGCGGGTCTTTGATTCCCTTTCGTATCCCACGATCATACTGAAACCGGATCTGACGGTGATCAGCGCAAACCAGAAATTCTGGGAATCGTATCCTTCGAATAAGGACAAGATCATCGGCAAGAAATGCACCGAGGCCTTTTCGGACATTCAGACACCCTGTAAATCAGACACCTGCCCGGTTATGAAGGTTCTTCGGGATAAAAAGGGATATACCTTTACCCAGCGGTACGCCCATCGCTGGAAGGATCGCGTGTTTTCACCCATTCTCGACGACGCCGGGGAGGTCGCCTGCATTATTCAGAGCATTCGGGATGTCACGCGGATCAAGCTGCTTGAAAGTGAGCTCACGGAGATTCGGGAGTTTATGAGCCGGGTCGTTCACAGCTCGGCCAGCGCCATCGTCGCTGCGGACCGTCACGGCAACATTGAATTGATGAACCGGGCCGCAAAGGAGCTTTTCGGAATCGCGGACCGGCCGGAGCATAAGATCATCCACGCAAAGCAGCTCTACCCGCCGGGTAAGGCTAGAGAAATCATGCGAATGCTCAGGGATGAAAAGACCGGCGGCAAGGGCAAACTGCCCAGCACGAAAACCACCATCGTCGATGTGGACGGAAATGAAATCCCCGTTGAAATCACAGCGGCCATAATCTACGACGACGAAGACAGAGAAACCGCGACCATGGCGATCTATAACGACCTGAGGGAAAAGCTGGAGGTGGAACGAAAACTGGAAATCGCTCATAAGCAGCTGGCCCAGTCCGAAAAAATGGCCTCCCTGGGGCAGCTGGCCGCGGGCGTGGCGCATGAGATCAATAACCCGCTCACCGGCATCCTGTTCAATGCCAGCCTGATCCTTGAAAAAATAGAAGCGGATCATCCCTTTCGCGAAGACCTTGAATACATCGTGGAGGACGCCAACCGCTGCAAGGAAATCGTCAAGGGCCTTCTGGTCTACAGCCGCCGCACGGATTCCCAGAAAAGCGTCATTCACATCAATACCCTGGTGGAGCAGAGCCTGAGCCTGACGCGGGATCAAAAGATATTCGGCAACGTCTCCATCAAAAAAGAACTCTCCGAGGAAATGATGATGGTCAACGTCGACGCCAACAAGGTCAACCAGGTCATCATCAACCTGGTGATCAACGCCGCGGATGCCATGGAGGGAAAAGGGACCCTGACGTTGAGAACATACCGGGACAAGCCCAATAAAAAAGTCTTTCTGGAAATCCAGGACACCGGGTGCGGCATTCCCGAAGAAAACCTGCAGAAAATTTTTGATCCCTTCTTTACCACCAAAAAAATCGGAAAAGGCACCGGGCTCGGGCTGAGCATCTCCTACGGCATCATTGAGGAGCACGGCGGAAAAATCTCCATCAAGGAGACCGGCTCAAACGGCACGACGTTTATGATGGAACTGCCCATGTATGTGATCTCTGAGGATGCTTAGCATGAGGTCTTTCATCCATAACCTTAAACAAGAAGCGGAAAAATGGCAGAATCTAAGGATGTAAAAACGGAAAAGGCGCCGGAGGACAACTTCTTTTTCAAGCCTCGCGTGCTGGTGGTGGACGATGAAAAACGAATCCGGGACGCCTGCGATAAGATGCTGAGCCAGGAAGGCTGCGAGGTCGCCAAGGCCGAAAACGGGGAAGCGGGGCTTCAAATGATCAAGGCCTCCCATTACGACATTATCCTTCTTGACCTGATGATGCCCGGCATATCGGGCCTCGATGTCCTGGCCGAGGTGAAATCCATGCACCCGGACACGGTGGTCATTGTGATTACCGGCTACGCCACCATCGAGCACTCCATCGACGCGATGAAAAAAGGGGCGTTTGATTTCCTTCCCAAGCCGTTTTCACCCCAGGATTTAAGACTGGTCGTAGGCAAGGCCACGGAATTCATTCGCACCCTTCAGGACATCGCCACGGAAAAATCCCGCATGCGGGTGATGATCAACACTTTAGGCGACGGGGTGCTGATCACGGATAACCGAAAACGGGTGGCCCTTGCCAACCCCGCCTTTCTGAAAATGACCGGCTGCATGGAAACCCATATCACCGGACGACCGGTCACCGAGATTCTAAAAGACGCTTGGCTACTGGAGATGATCGACCAGGCCTTGGAGCAACCGGCAAACACATCCGCCGAGCTCACCGGGGAGATCGCCATTCCCCGCAAGGACCATAAGGACGACACCATCATCGGCGCCAGATGCATTCCGTTTCGGGATCGACTGGACCGGAACCTGGGAACGGTCACCGTGCTGCACGACATCACGACCTTAACAAAAATCAACCAGATGAAATCCGATTTTGTCTCCATGGTCGCCCATGAGATTAAAAGCCCCTTAAACTCCATTTTAATGCAGTTGAAGGTCATTTTAGACGGGCTGGCCGGGGATCTGACGGACAAGCAGAAGGAACTGCTGCTGAGAAGCTCGGATAAAATCAAAGCCCTGACCACCCTGTCTTCGGAGCTGCTGGATCTGGCCAAGATCGAATCCGGCCTGATCAACCAGGAGCGGGAGACACTCAACCTTTTCGAAATCCTCAAAGCCCAGGTCGATTTCTACCAGGAAAAAGCGGCTGAAAAATCGATTCAACTGACCCTGTCTGAAACCGATCAAGGGCTTCGGGTCATGGGCAACCGAAACAATATCGAAGAGGTGATCTCCAACCTGATCACCAATGCCATTCGGTATACCCCCGAAAACGGCAAAATCCATGTGAGGCTCCATGATGAAAAAAATTACGCCGGGTTTGCGGTTTCGGATACCGGGTTCGGCATCCCCGAGGAGGACCGGGATCGCATATTTGAACGGTTCTACCGGGTCAAAAACGAAAAAACCCGTTTCATCAACGGCACGGGCCTGGGGCTTGCCATCGTGAAAGCCATCATCGAGGCCCACCACGGCATCATCACCGTCGACTCCAGCTTAAATGAAGGAAGCACCTTTTCGGTCTTTCTTCCCAAAACCTCCGTCTGACGACGCGGGGGTGTAAAAGATAAAGCTTCAAAAAGAGAGACCCTGTGGTATTTAAGATTTCATTCTATCTGTCATCAGCGATATGCGTCATCGGGATATTGTACCGAATCTGGCCCTGGTTTACGCGCAGCGTCGGCTCAAAAGCCGAGCGGTTGTCCGTGCTTTCCAGGCTTGGGAACACCGTCCTTGCCCTTCTGGCGTCGATTTTCAGCCTAAACCTCTTCAGGCTCATCCTCACCTTCATCATAGACGTAATCCTTCAATTCCGTACTCTAAGAAAGGATGCGCTGCGATGGGCCATGCATTTTCTTATTTTCGCCGGGTTTATGGCGTTACTGCTGATGCATGCCCTGGAAGATTTCATCACCCAGCCCCTGTTTTCGGATTATGAGGCCACCTTAAACCCGTACCTGTTTTTAAGAAACCTGTTCGGGTTCATGGTGATCGTGGGGCTGATCATCGCGGCCCTTCGCCGGTACGCCATCAAACCCTTAAATCAGATCACCTATTTTGGGGACCGATTCGCGCTGGTTCTACTCGCGGTCATCATGGTTTCCGGGTTTCTTTTAGAAGCCGCCAAGATCGTCTCCCCTGCTGCTTTTAACCGAATGGTGGAGGAGTACACCTTCGGTCTGGATGACCCCGAGGCGGTGGCTCCGCTCAAGCTTTACTGGGCTAAAGAATTCGGCGTGGCCTTTTCAAATGAAGCCCTTCCTTCTAACGAAGAGATGCTGGAAGAAGGTTTGGAGATGCACGAAGAAAGCTGCGCCTTCTGCCATTCCAAACCGGCCTGGGCGTTTGTTTCCTATCCTGTTTCAAAGGCCATTCACCCGTTTGCCGTCTTCCTGACGCGCATTCAACTGGAGAGGGTCCTCTGGTACCTGCATTTTCTGTCCTGCTTTATCGGTCTGGCCCTGCTGCCGTTTTCAAAATTTTTTCATATTATTTCCACCCCCGTCAGCCTTCTTGTAAACGGCGTCGCCAGGGAAAAATCCATAAAACCGGCCAACCGGTTAACCCGCCGCAGCCTGGACCTGGATGGATGCACCCATTGCGGCATCTGCTCGCTCCACTGTTCGGTGGCCCCCATCTACTGGCTGATGGACAACAAAAACATCCTTCCGTCTGAAAAGCTGGTATCCTTACAAAAAATCGCAAGCGGAAAACCGGTTTCCGAAGCATTTTTAAACGCCTTTGCCGAGGGCAGCTATATCTGCACAGCCTGCTACCGCTGCACCCTGCTCTGCCCGGCAGGCTTAAACCTTCAGGACCTATGGCTTTCATCCAGAAGCCAGCTCGCGGAATCGGGCCGACCGCGTCTGGAAAGACGGCTCGCGGAAAAAGACGCCGGAATAAAAATAAAACCGACTGCGCCGTTGCCGGCGGTTCACATCAAACCCGGAAAAAATAAAATTTTCAATCAACTGATCGGCACCACCATCAACGCTGACACCCTTTCCGGATGTTTTAAATGCAAGACCTGCACCAATGTATGCCCGGTGGTGGGGTGCTGCGAGGACCCCGCGGGGGAGCTGGGCATGGTCCCCCATCAGATTATGCACGCCATCAGCCTCGGTGCGGGGGAACTGGCTTTGGACGCAAAAATGATATGGGCCTGCACCACCTGTTACCTCTGCCAGGAGCACTGTCCCCAGGGGGTTGAGATCACGAATATCCTCTACGGATTAAAAAACCTGGCCTACACTCGGGCTTCGGCCGAACAACACCAAAACCGTAAAAAAGATTGATATCATGACATTCGCATTATTTTTAGGCTGTAATATCCCTTCAAACTGTCCTCAGTACGGATCGTCCACAAAAGCGGTATTGGACGAATTTGGCGTGGAATACAATGAGCTGGAGTTTAACTGCTGCGGATACCCGATTCGAGATTCCGACTTTAAGGCCTTTCTGCTGCTGTCCGCGCGGAACATCGCCATCGCCGAGGAAAAGAACCTGGATATTTTAACCCCCTGCAAGTGCGGATTTGGGAACCTGATGCATGCGCAGGAATTTTTAAGCCATAACCCCCAGACAAAGGCTGAGATCAACCTTCTGCTGGAAAAGGAGGGGCGGCATTACCAGGGGAACATAAAAATCAAGCATCTGCTGACCGCACTGGTGGAAGACGTGGGGCTTGACCGAATAAAATCCAGGGTGACGGCGCCCCAAAAGGGGCTGAAGGTCGCGGCCCATTACGGCTGCCATGCCCTGCGACCCAGCCGGGTCGTTCATTTCGACAACCCGTTTGCGCCGACGATCTTTGAAAACCTGATTCGGGTCACGGGTGCGGAGCCTGTGGCGTGGGAAAGAAGGCTTGAATGCTGCGGGCATCCGCTTCTGGAAAGGGCCAAAGCGCTCTCTTTGTGCATGCTGCAAAATAAAATCAAAAGCGCGGCAGAGGCCAAAGCGGACTACCTGTGCGCGGCCTGCACCTGTTGCCAGATCCAGTTCGACGCGGTTCAGGCAGCCGAGGCGGACCCATCCAAAGACGAAAACCCCATGTTTCCGTCCATCCTTTATCCCCAGCTGCTGGGGTTGAGCCTCGGCCTCAAGGAAAAAGCCCTGGGGATCCGCTTAAACAGGATCCAGGGGAACCTGGAGATCGCAAAGCCGTCCTAAATCCCAGCTCCATGGGACATTCAGGAGGACAGGCAGGCGATTTCCGTAGAAAACCTTTTTTTGAGAATAGCTGATGATTTGCTATTGAAAGCTGCACTGAAGAGGAGAAGTTTGGCAGTGCATCTTGTGGCAAGAACTGAACCGCTTCGCGGAGAGCCCCAGCCCCGTTCGTCCTCATCAATAAC
>CAZFWD010000218.1:0-7743 GCA_964522535.1 uncultured Desulfonema sp. | reverse complement strand
GCGCCGGCCAGCTTGAACAACACCCCCCACACCCCGCCGATGGGCGGCAGGCCGTAGGTTTTGCGCTGATCCAGCCAGATGATGGCCGGCCGAAGGGGGTTTCCGTTTTGATCCACATTGACCACGGTGGCCCGCTGGGTGGTCAGCGAAACCCCGGCGATTCGGGTCTTGTCGATGCCGTGGTCCTTCCACAGGCCCTGGCAGGCGTTGCAAAGGGTGTCCCAGTACATTTGCGGGTCCTGCTCGGCCCATCCGGGGTTTGTCGAGAAGTAGGGTTCAAACGGGATTTTTCGAATGGCCAGCAGGTTGCCGCCGGCGTCAAAGATCATCGCCTTGAGGCTCTGGGTGCCGTTGTCGATGGAGAGTAAAAGGTCTTGGGTTGCCATGATGCCCTCCAAAAAATAGGGGTGTGTTGATGTTTATTTGGGAACGCCGTGGGCGTATTCCCAGTGCGCGATGTAGTCCTTTCGTTCTTTTTTCCAGCGCTGTTTGTCCCAGTCCAGCACCGGTTCGCACAGCGCCTGCACCCGGTCCAGAAGATGCCGTCCGCCGCCGGTGGTCAGCAGGCCGATCCGCACCCGTCTCAGCATAAGGTCGGAGAGGTGCCGAATCTCCTCGGTTTCGGCGAGCAGGGGAATCTCGGCCCACAGGGTGAAGGTGTTTTCGATCGGTTTCAGATCCTTGGCATCGGCAAGGGCCACGATTTTTTCGGCGGCCGCGCCGTAGCGTCCGCAAAGCCGCCGCCAGCTCTCCGGGGAAAGCCCCTTGGGCGGTTTTTTTGTTTCCGGCGCGGGATGAAAGGCCGGCTCGTGTTCCGGAAAGCTCTGGTGGCCCGGAAGAAAAGGCTTTGCCGCGCTCAGGGCGTCTTTGGCCAGGGACCGGAAGGTCGTCAGCTTGCCGCCGGTGACGGTGATTAAGCCTTTTTTAATCCAGACCACGTATTCGCGGGATTCCTTGGACGGCGGCCGGTCGCCCTTGCTGAGGACCGGCCGGACACCGGCGATGCTTGAGACGGCGTCCTTTAAGCGGATTTTCGCCCGCGGAAAATAGGCGGTCAGGGCGGTCATCAGGTAATCCGCCTCCTGTCTGGTGATCACCGGCTCCTGGGACATCGGTTCCTCGTAATCCAGATCGGTCGTGCCCAGCAGCAGCACCCCCTCCCAGGGAAAGATGAACATCGGGCGTTTGTCTTCCGGATGGACCAGGGTCACCGCCTTTTTGATCGGGAGCAGGGTGTCGGGGAAAAGCAGGTGGCTTCCCCGCAGCGGCCGAAGATGCAGGTGCTTTTTGGGGGACGGGTGCAGCTCTTCGGCCCAGGCCCCGGTGGCGTTGATGACCGCCGGCGTGACCAGGGTCTCGGTTTGTCCGGTTTCCGTGTCCTTGACCGCCACGGCGGTGACCATTCCCGCTTTGTTTCGCTTGATCCGCGTGACCCCGGTATAGTTTAAGGCGGTCCCGCCGGCAGCTACGGCTTCATTGATCAGCCGCAGCACCAGCCGCGCGTCGTCGGTCTGGGCGTCCATGAACAGATACCCGCCGGTAAGCTTTTTGTGCTGAATCTGGGGGATCATTGCGGAAAACTGCTCCAGCTCATAGTAGCTGTGATGCTTTTCGCCGGCCATCAGGTCGTAGATGGAGAGCGCGGCTTCAAGCGCCCATCTTCCCGGCCGAATCCCCTCGTAGACCGGCACCAGAAAATCCACGGGATCCACCAGACCCGGGGCTTCCCGAAGCAGGCGCTGGCGGTGCCGGACCGAGTCGTAGGTCAAAAATATTTTCCCTTCTGCCAGGTACCGAAGGCCGCCGTGAATGAACTTGGAGGATCGGCTGGAGGTCCCCCAGGCAAAATCGTTTTTTTCGACAAGGATCGTCTTGAGCCCCATGCGCACCGCTTCCCGCAGGATGCCGGCGCCCGTGATCCCGCCCCCGATAACCACCAGGTCCCAGTGTTTGTCGATGTTTTCAAGGTTCATTCAGGTTTCCTTAAACTTTTCCAGATTTCAATGCTTTTTACCATGGCCGCCCGGACTACCTGTTCCACCGCGTCGCCGTTCTGGTTTAAGGCGCGTGCCAGGCCGGCGTAAAACGACAGCGAGGAGGTGCGGGCGTCTTTTCGGCTGAAGTAGCGCACCCCCATGGTTTTGAATATGGAGGTGAAATCGTTGAGAAGCATGGGGTAGACCGGGTTGCCGGAATGATGCGCCATCAGCTCCTGAAGCCGCCAGTCGAAGGCGGTGAACGCCTCGGCGTCGTTGTCCAGGGCCTTGGTGCCGGACAGATGATCCGCGATCACCGCAGGCGCCCGTTCACAGGCGTACCGGGCGATGGGCGGGGTGAGGATCACTCGAAGTTCCAGAAGGTAAACGATGAAGGATTCGGGCAGAAATTCGCCGTACTCGGCCAGGGTGCCGAGCAGCCGCAGCCCGCCGCTTCTCCAGTAATCATTGACCGCGGTGGGCTTTCCGTGTCGAATGGTGACCCATCCTTCGGAGGCCAGTCGCTGCAGGGCTTCACGAAGGGTCGGCCGCGTGACGCCGAGGAGCTCCGAAAGGTTTCTTTCCGACGGCAGCGACGATCCCGGCGGGTAACGGCCGTATAGAATGGATTGAATCAGGGCCCGCTCCGTAAACCGCGCGGGCCGAAGCGGTTTTTGGAGATGCGGTTTGATCTGTTTTTGAGCATGACGGATCGGGACTATCATGGTAAGAGGTCATACCAGTTATTTTTGCCCATGTCAAGCGCGCGCTTGGCGGGGTCTTTGAGGCTTCGTTATTTTTCGAAAAAGCCCTTAAGCTGCATGCGGGCGTTGTTGTAGCCTTCCTGAATCAGGGTATTCGCCTGCCTCGGGGAAAAGTTGAGCAGAGATTTAAACCCCAGCATACGCCTCGGCGCCACCGTCACGATTCGGACGCCCGGGGCGGAAAGCTGAAGCTGGGGGGAATCCGGCAGCGGGGTCGCGTAAAACCCGGCGTTCGGGTTGACCTGCCAGGAGGTGTCCGGTAGCAGGGCGGTGTAGGACCCGATCAGAAACTGCTCAAACACAAGCTCCGCCACCGCCATGGGGGTGTTCGGCAGGGTTTGCGGAAAGGCGCCCACCGGGGAATGAAGCACCACGACGATCTCCTTCGCCCCCCGCTTGAGCGCTGGCGTGATCGGCGTGTTGACCATGATGCCCGCATCCCAGTAAGGCTCCTTGTCGATATATTGCCACGGAAACAGCCCCGGAATCGCGCCCGCCGCCATCAGGACATCGATGTCGATCGCCTGATGGGTGAAGAACCGGACCTGGCCGGTGCGCATGTTGATGGCGGTGATGATGATTTCGGTTTCGCTTTTCCGCAGGGCGTCAATGCGAATATGGTCGGTCAGCAGCTTTCGCATGCCGGCGGTGTCCGCCATGGGGGAAAACCGTTTCCGGCTTTTGAGGGACCGCAGGAGGATCGGTAAGGTGACGCGGTACAGCACCTTCCGGTGATAGGTTTTCCAGAGGTTGATCAGTTCGTCGATGGAAAGGCCGGCGCCATAAGCCGCGGCATTGATCGCGCCGATGGAGGTGCCGCAGACAAGGTCGGGCCGCCAGTTCATTTCGCATAAATATTTCATGACGCCGACCTGAAACGATCCGCGCGCCCCCCCTCCGGACAGAATCAGTGCTTTTTTCATGCCGTTTCCTTTCGGTGTGCCGGTTAAAGATGGATGTCCTTTTCGCCTGGTGTTTTCAAAACAGCCTAAAACACTTAGATTTTATTGTCAATCCGGTTTTTTTTAAAAAAATGAAAAAAAGCAAAAAAAGTGCTTGACAAGGATAACGCATTGCGTCATAAAGCGTCTATAACGCATTGCGTCATTCATGACCGCCGAGGGCCGGCGACCATGATCCGCGAATCGGCGGAAAATTTTTTAATTTTTTTTATTCATCATGTTTAAGGGAGGAAGAACGATGGCAAAAGCAGCAAAGAGCAAAAAAGCGAAGGCGAAAAAAACAAATTTTGCGGTAGTCGAGAAGATTAAGGATTACCGGGATGAGATCGCCGACAAGGTGAAGTCCTACAACGAGAAGTATCTTGCGGAGCCCATGGAGAAGGGCAAAAAAACCCTAAAAACCTACAACAAAAAGTACGTCGTAAAAACCTTTAAAAAGGGCAGGGACTATTTTAAAAAGCCTTACCGGGAATTCGCCGACAGAATGGACGAGATGCTGGCCAAGGGGCGCGACATGGAAAAGGACGCCCTGGACAAGCTGGACGAACTCTGGGAAGACGGCAGAAAATTCGCCTATAAGATTCCGATGGTGGAAACCGTTGAGAAAAAGGTATCCGGCGGTTTAAGGGCCATTCCCGGTATCGTCAACATGCCCAGCCGGGTGGAGATCGAAAAGTTGACCCGCGCGATGGAAAAATTAAACGCGAACCTGAAGACCTTCAAGACCACCAATCCCCTGTAAATCTACATCCGACAAAAGGCGGTGCCGTATCGAATCGCACCGCCTTTATTTTTTTTCGATATGGGGTATGAAGAATCTACTTGGTAAGCGTGGTCGATCAACCAAATTATTGTTAATGGGAAAAGGATGTAAAGGAGGTCGGGATGTACACGATTAAAAGGTATGCCAATGGACGTTTTTATGACACCGTCGCCAAGAACTACATCACACGGTCCCAGATCACAAAGCTGCTCGATGCGAAAAAGAAGATCTCGATCGTCAACACCAAGGACGGCAAGGACGTGACGGCGCAGATCGTATCTCAGCTCAAAGCCAAACAACAGAAGCAGGCCGGCAAGCAGAAGGCAAAAGCCAAAAAGGGAAAGGGCGGCAAGGATGAGGGCGGCATGGTGGCGAAGCTGATTCGAAAAGGCGGGGACACCCTTTCGGATTACGGCAAGAAGTATGCGTCCATGTGGGACAAACTGCTGACCATGTCGAAGGATGAGATCGACCGGCTTGTCAAGCTGCTGGTCAAGGACAACAAGATCAGCGCGACGGAAGCAAAGCGGCTGAACCGGGAACTCCAGGGCTACCGGAATAAGCTTCAGAAATGGTTTTCCAAAAACGTGGATAAGCGGATTAATGACATTTTAAACAGGATGAACCTGGTGAACCGGCAACAGGTCGTCAAGCTTACCGCCAAGATCGACGCGTTGAATAAAAAAATCAATCAACTTGAAGGCCGCAGCCCTGCGAAGGCGAAGCGGGCGAAAAAGAAAACCGCAAAGAAGCCTGCTGCCGCGAAGAAGGCTGCTGTTGCGAAGAAGCCGGCTGCTGCAAAATCCAAGTAAAGCCGCCGTCAACGCCGATTCCCGTTTTTTTTAAACGGGAGGTCCCTTTTGGGTCGGGGGCTTCCTGCCGTTTTACCCCCTTACCCATCGCACCGTGCAGGAGGGGTGTATCCATCGGATTCTGTCAAAGGCGCCGGGCGATACGGTACGAATACCCTTTGATTATACCGGTTCCCGCGCCTCAGGGGATACTGAAAAGATCGCCGGTATCCTTTTAAATCCGGAAGCAGCCTATGGAACGCCTGGATTATTTCATTAAACGGTTTATTCTGGTGATTCCCACCTTTATCGGCATCACGGTGCTATGCTTCGTCCTGATTCAGTTTGTGCCGGGCGGGCCCGTGGAACAAGCCATCATGCGGACGAAGGGGATCGGCGCCGGCGAATCCGCCCTCGGGGACGGCGTTTCTTCCTCCATTACGGAGAAGCAGCGCAAAGAGATTGAGGCCTATTACGGGTTTGATCAGCCGGTGTACAAGCGGTACTGGAAGTGGCTGGCCGCCGATCGCATCGGCATGCGGATGCCCTCCTACCGTTTCCCGAACAAGACCGCGTGGCAGATCATCAAGGAACGGTTCAAGGTATCCCTCATTTTCGGCATCACCGGTTTTATTCTTTCTTACCTGGTCTGCATTCCGCTGGGGATTTTCAAGGCGCTTCGCCACAACTCCGTGTTTGATCTCACCTCCAGCGTGATTGTTTTTGTGGGGTACGCGATTCCGCCGTTTGCCTTCGGCATGGTGTTGAAGATGATGTTCTGCGGCACGGTCGACAGCATGTGGGATATTTTTCCGATTTCCGGATTTCATTCGGATGAATATGACAGCCTGAGCTTCGCGGGGCGGGTCAAGGACATCTTTATGCACATGGCTTTGCCGGTCCTCTGTTACGTGATCGGGAATTTCGCCGTGCTGACCCTGTTGATGAAGAACGCGCTCATTGAGCAGATCAGCAGGGACTATATCCGTACCGTCGTCGCCAAGGGCGGAAGCTTCGCCCGGGCGGTCTGGGGGCACGCCTTCAGAAACGCCCTGATCCCCATTGCCACCGGAATGGGTTCCATCCTGACGGTGATGTTCGCCGGATCCGTTATTATCGAACAGGTTTTTGAAATCCCGGGCATGGGACGGCTGAGCCTGGAGGCGATCGTGGGGCGGGATTATCCCGTGTTTATGGGGATTCTGGCGCTCACCTCCGTCCTGGGACTTTTGGGAAATATCCTTTCCGATTTTCTGTACGTGCTGATCGATCCGCGAATCAACTTTCAGGCGTCTTAATGCGCCGGTTTTCAGAAAGTTCGGTTTTCCAAATTCGGAAAATGAAGGATTTCACCACAGAGATACAGAGGATACAGAAAAATTTTTTTATTTTTTTCTCTGTGCCCTCTGTGGTGAAAATATTTTAAACCAGCCGATAAATTGCTGACTGCAGAAATATCACATATCGGGATCAAAGGATTTTTAGAAAATAGATTATTTACAAGCATTCAACGTCCGTCATGCCTTTTCAGATTTTTAGAAACCCGGTCGCAAAAAAGCGGTTTTTGCGGTTTAAGGCGTCAAAAAGCGCCTACCTTTCCCTTTGGATTCTGGCCCTTCTTTATTCGCTGAGCCTTTGCGCCGAGCTGCTGTGCAACGATGTTCCGCTCTATGTCCGGTTTGACGGACGCTCCTATTTTCCGGTCGTAAAATACTATCCCGAGGACGCTTTTACCGGCAGCGGCAGACAGACGCGGCCGGATTACAAGGCTATCCGCCGCAGCCCTCTGTTTTTAGACCATCGGGACAATTTTATGATCTTTCCGCCGGTGCCCTACAGCCCGTTTGAAAGCATCGGTTCGGATACCATTCCCTTAGCGGATGAGGTCACCCTCAGGCTTTCGCCCCTGCCGAGAATCGGCACCGTGGATATCGAAGCCGACCTGACGGTTCGGCGTTCTCTTTTTTTTGATTTTTTTGTCGGAATGCCCGCCGAGGAGATTTACGGCCGAAAACTGACCCGGTATGCGGATTTACCCCAGGACCTGATCGAGGCGATTGGCCGCCGGTTTGAAAACCGCGATTCCCCCTACGCGGCGGCTGAGGTGACATGCCGCAAAAACACGGCCTGTCGGGTCTCCCTCGCCACCTTTCATTCCCGTGAGCCCCCGCCGGACAAGGTGCGCCTGACATTTATGGAAACGGAAGGCGAGGAGGAATCGGCGCAGGATATCCGGTTTGACCCATCCATTCAGCCCATACCGCCGGTGGCCGGGATCTGGAAGCGGATTCCGCAAAGCGAGGTGCCGGTGCTGCTCAGCCTGGTCCGGGAGCGGTTTGAAAGGCCGGTGGAGGATTATCGGGTCACGGTCGGCGGCAGGTCGTGCGTCGCATCCTTTATCAAGCAGGATGTCCGTTTTCCCTTTCCGCCTGTAAAAGGACATCTTCTGGGGATCGACAGCGCGGGCCGGGACGTGCTCGCCCGCAT
>CAZFWD010000217.1:0-11891 GCA_964522535.1 uncultured Desulfonema sp. | reverse complement strand
AGATCAAGCGGCAGTACAACATGCGGGTTGCTCAATATTTCAAGGCCGGCGCCCATGACCGAAAGCCGCTTGAAGACCCTATCGATCTGCTGCACCAGGCCCTGGCGTCGCTCGATTTTCCGTGGCTGCGGGCGACCTACCCCGCGCTTTCCGGGGGAAAGGACGATGAGGTTGTGCTGGACCAAAACCCTGACGGACAGCTAACCATAAAGATTAACGGGAGTCGCATTCGTGCCGTACGTTAAAATTTTTCGCTACACCACGCAACCGGATCCCGGGCATTCCCCGGACAACCAGACGGCAAAGGAACTGCTGGTGAAATGGCTCTACCTGACCGCGGCGGTCCTGGTCAGCGCTTTTTTGCTCGATGGGATTCGCGCCGACGGGTTTTTCAGCGCAATCTTTGCCGCGGCCGCCCTGGGCGTGCTGAACCTGTTTTTCCGGCCGGTTCTTTTCATCCTCACCCTGCCCATCAACATGATCACCCTGGGGCTTTTTACCCTTGTTATCAATGCGGCGATGCTGAAGCTGGCCTCCGGCATAGTCCCGGGTTTTCACGTAACCGGGTTCTGGACCGCGGTATTCGGATCGCTTCTGATCAGCATCACCAACGCGATCCTTCACCGGCTTATTCCCCTGAACCGGCCGGGCCCGCACCATTCATACATTGATCTGACAAAAAAGGATGACCGCTGGCAGTAAGGGTTATTCGAAAGAGCCGCACCGGCACTACCCGAACAAATACAGACAGGCGATCACGGCAAAGACCACGCCGGCCACATCCGCGGTCAGGGCCGCGGCCAGGGCATGCCGCAGCCGCTTGACCTGGACCGCCCCGAAATAGACCGCCAGCACATAGAAGGTGGTTTCCGTGGAGCCCTGAAGGGTGCTGACCAGATAGCCGGTGTAGCTGTCGGGCCCGATGGCCGGATCATTGATGATCGATGCCAGAATGCCGTAAGCGCCGGACCCGGACAGGGGCCGGAGCAGGGCCATGGGCAGGGCCTCGGCCGGAAGCCCCACCCTGCCGGTCCATCCGCCCAGAAACGAGACCATCGCCTCTAAAGCGCCGCTGGCCCGAAACATGGCCACCGCCACGAGAATGGCCACCAGGTAGGGGATTATCTTTATCGCTACCTGGAACCCCTCCTTGGCCCCTTCAATAAACGCCTCATAAACCCGAACCCGCCGAATCACGCCGAAAAGCAAAAAACCCAGCATCAGAGAAGGGATGATCCAGGGGGACACGGATTTTCCGTAAACCACCGTCAGCGGAACCAGGGACACCAGCCCGGCCAGGGCTAAAAAACTCACCCATACGGGATACGCGCCCTCCGATATCGGCTGGGGTTCGGTTTCATGGTCATCCACCGGATCCGAGGGGTAATCCTTGTCCGGCGGGGATTCAGGGGTGTTTTTAAACATGAAAAACCGTGCATACAGCTTGGCCGCGATAATGGCCACAAGGGTGGAGCCCGTGGTGGCGAGCAGGGTGGTGGGCAGTATGCCCGCCGGGTCGATGGAGCCCGCGGCCGCCCTCAGGGCGATCACCCCGGTGGGCAGCAGGGTGATATTGGAGGTGTTGACGGCCAGAAACAGAGCCATGGCGTCCGTGGCGGTCCCTTTGCGGGGGTTCAGCCGGTCCAGTTCCTGCATGGCCCGAATACCGAAGGGGGTGGCTGCATTTCCCAGGCCGAGCATATTGGCCGACAGGTTAAGGATCATGGCGCCCATGGCCGGATGATCGGCGGGAACCTCCGGAAAAAGCCGGACCATCAGGGGACGAATCAGACGGGAAAGCACCTTCAGAAGCCCCCCTTCCTCCGCCACCTTCATCAGGCCCAGAAACAGGGCCATCACGCCGATCAGGCCGATGGCAAGCTCCACGGCGCCGCCGGCCGATTCCACCATGGCCAAAGAAAGCGCCTCCATGGGACTGACCCCGTCTACCGACAGGATCCCGGCGACCTGGCGCACCCCGGCAAAAACAAAGGCGATCAGCACAATACCCAAAAAAACCGCATTCACAAATCAATCCCTTTTCAATATCTTTCCAAACAGGGTTTGCTGCACCGGCGGTTTGATAAACTTATCCGTTTTCCGACGCGCCTTCCCGAATGTCGGTCCGTCTAAAATCTCGCCATTTTGAATAACCGACAAATCCGCGTACCCCACCTCAAAGGCATGTTTTCCGGTTTCTTTCACATCCGTAAGCCTGGGCATAACCAGCTCTTTTTCCTGGTTGGTCACCACCGGAAACCCATAAAACCGGTTTTCGTATTTCGGCTTGCCGTTTTCCCTGATCCGCTGACTAACATAACCCTTGTGGTTATTCAGCCGGTCCTGAATGCACTGGTTGGAAAAATCGACAATGGCATCCACCTGGGTCTTGATCTGTTTAAAAAAATCCTTCTCAACCTCAAACCCGATGGAATTTCTGGCCGAAGCCATGGCCGCCAGCATGGTGGTGCCGATCCCTAAAAAAGGGTCCAGCACCGTGTCCCCCTGGGCCGAGTACATCTGGATCAGCCGGTAGGGCAGCTCAAAGGGATAAGCCCCGCTTCGTTTGCGCACCTGATTATCCACCATGGTCTGCCGGGTCCCTTTAAGGTCCATCCAGACATCCGAAAACCACTGGTTCCGCTCCTCCCAGAACAGGGCGCTTCGCTGCCGGTTCAGCTTTTCGGAGACGGTGTTAAATTCGCGTTTTTCGCCCTTGCGCAGGATCAGGATATACTCGTGCTCCAGGGTGACATAGGCGCCGGCGGGCAGCATGCCCGATCCCATGAACTTGTTGGGGGCGTTGGTCTGCTTGCGCCATATCACCGCGGGCAGGGGGGAAAATCCTTGTTCATAAAAATAATTCAGAATCCTGGCATGGTTGGGGTAAAGCTGAAATTTGCCGCCCAGGCTGCGGACCGCGTCGCCGATATTGATGCAGGCGAATCCTCCTGTTTTCAATACCCGGCAGACCCCTTGCCATACTAAATCAAGCTGCCTGTGCATCAGCTCAAAGGCGGCATTGCCCTTCCTGTCCGCAAGTGCTTTGTTAATGGCGGGGTTCAGATCTGAAAACAGGGAGTCCCACATTTCAATCATGGGATACGGCGGGGAGGTGACAACCAGGTCGACGCTCCCGGAAGTGAGCTTCGCCATCTCCCTTGCATCCTCAAATACGAGCCGGTGAGTGGTCTTCATGATGCGGTGAGGACATCCGTAAGGGGCTATCCTGCCAACGCAGCGGCGGTTTTCACAATTTTGATTATCTCCTGGGGGTCATCCGTTACCCTTAAAATATCCAGGTCCTCTGCGCATATCATCTCCTCTTCCAGAAGCCTGGATTTGATCCATTCCACCAGGCCGCCCCAGTATTTGGACCCGTACAGGATCACCGGCAGGGGCTTGATCCGGTACGTCTGAATCAGGGTGACGGCCTCAAACAGCTCATCCATGGTGCCGAACCCGCCCGGCATGATGATATAGGCAATGGCGTATTTTACGAACATCACCTTCCGGATAAAAAAATAGTTAAACGACAGCCGAATGTTGGAATATTTATTGGGCTTCTGCTCAAACGGAAGCACGATGTTTAAACCCACGGACTGGCCCTTTTTCATGGCCGCCCCTTTATTAGCCGCCTCCATAACCCCGCCGCCGCCCCCGGTCACCACGGCAAAACCGTTCTCCACCAAAAGCTCGGCCAGTTTCTGGGCATCCTGGTAATACGCACTGCCCGGTTTAACCCGGGCGGAGCCGAAAATGGTCACCGCCGGCCCCAGATCGTGCAGGGCTTCGATCCCTTCAACAAACTCGCCGAGGATTTTAAACAACCGCCAGGATTCACCCAGCTTAAAATCGTCAATCAGGTACTGTCTTTCCATGGCTGTCCACCCACTTTTTTCTTGATGTTGATCCTGATCCGGCCGGCCCGGGCCTTCCCCTTAAACCCTTCAGGTGCGGCCGCGAAACCCCATCTCCACCCGGTCCCCCGTGACAATCACCGGAATCCGAAGCTTTCCATCGGAATGCTTCAGCATCGTCTTCAGGTTTTTCGGATCTGCCAGGATATCGATGAACTCAAAATCGATTTTTTGCGCTAAAAAGGCTTCACGAGCCATACGGGTAAACGGTCAGGTATTTTTACCGTAAATCAGGACCTTGCCAGGCATCCGGCTCCTTCCAAAATAAAAGCGTTCCAAATAAATTCAAATAGTTGTATTTAATTCGAATTTTTTAAAATTAACAGTCAACGCCGGTATTGTCAATGATTTAGTTTGACAAGATTGAACATTTAATGTTAAATATAATTTTTTTAAGCCAGTAATTATTATAAATATGAATAATTTAGAAGAAAAGTTGTCCAGGACCGTGACCGTGATCAACGGCCTCGGGCTTCATGCCAGGGCAGCGGCCATGCTGGCCAAACTGGCGGGGAACGCCCGTTTTGGGGTCTGGCTGATTAAAAACGGGGAACGGGCCGATGCTTCCAGCATCATTGACATCCTTTCACTGGGCTGTTTCAAGGGAACGCGATTGACCGTAAGGATCGACCATCCGGAGGATATGGAAACATTAGATGGCATAACCGTTCTGTTTGAAAAAGGATTCGAAGAACTATGACGCCGTCGGCGGGCACCAGGGAAATCAAATTAAAAGGAATCAGCGGATCTCCGGGCATCTGTATCGGCAGGGCCTATCTTGTTGATACAGAAGGCGTTGACGTGATTGAAAAATACAGCATCCCCAAGGACCGAATCACCCACGAGATCAACCGGTTCAAAAACGCCGTGACAAAAGCGAAAAACGAGCTTACCGAGATCATCAAGGGGCTGCCCGAGGACCTTAAAAAGCACAGCTACATCCTTGAAACCCACCTGCTGCTGCACAAGGATAAGATGCTTTACGGGAAAGCGATAGACATCATCAAAAATAAAATGGTCAACGCGGAATGGGCGTTAAAGGAGGCGACCACCCAGGCAAAGCTCATGTTCGAAAACATCGCGGACAGTTATCTGAAGGGCCGTTCAGCGGATATCGAGCATGTCTCCGAGCGCATCGTGCGAAACCTTGTGGGGCGAAAGGATACCAGCCTCTACCACATAGACAAGCGGGTTATTCTGGTGGCGCACAGCCTGTCCCCGGCGGAAACCAGCCAGATCCAACTTGAAAAAATCATGGGGTTCATCACCGACCGCGGCGGCAAAACCTCCCATACGGCCATTATCGCGCGAACCCTTGAAATTCCGTCGGTGCTGGGGATGGAACAGGCCACCCGCGTGATCAAAACCGATGATATCCTCATTGTTGACGGCACTGAAGGCGTGGTTATCGTCAACCCCAAAAAAACCACCATCAAAAAATACGCCGCTCACAGCAAACGGTATCATGCCCACCGGGCCAGCATTCTTCGGAGCATCGATCAGCCGGCGGAAAGCGCGGACAGGCAGCGATTTAAAATCATGGCGAACATCGAGCTGCCCGAGGAGGTGGTTGCCGTAAGGGATTACGGCGGGGACGGTATCGGGCTGTTCAGAACGGAGTTTCTCTACCTGAACCGAACAGACTTCCCGAATGAGCAGGAGTTGTTTGATCAGTACAAGGAGGTGGTGGAACTGATGGCGCCGAAACCGGTCACCATCCGCACGCTGGACATCAACGGGGACAAGGAGATATCCGGTTCCCCGGCCATGGACGAGGCGAATCCGGCGCTGGGGCTGAGGGCCATCCGTTTCTGTCTCAAAAAACAGGATATATTCAAAACCCAGCTTCGGGCCATTCTTCGGGCCGCGGCCTGCGGAAACGTCAGGCTGCTGATCCCGATGATTTCCGGGTGCGAAGAAATCCGCACCACTTTAAATATCTTAGACGAGGTTGCAAACGCCCTTGAAAAAGAGGGCCTGGCGTATAACCGAAAGATCGCGGTCGGAATCATGATCGAGGTCCCATCCGCCGCCATCATGGCGGATGCCCTGGCCGACATGGTCGATTTTTTCAGCATCGGAACAAACGACCTGGTCCAGTACGCGCTGGCCATCGACCGGTTGAACCGGGAGGTCGCCTACCTGAACAACCCGCTTCATCCCGCGGTCCTGCGAATGATCAAAAACGTGGTGGACGCGGGCAACAGCAAACGGATAAAAACATTCATGTGCGGTGAAATGGCCTCGGAGGCAATCAACCTGCCGATACTTATGGGCATCGGGCTTGACGAATTAAGCATGGCGCCCCAGTCCATTCCTGCGATCAAAAACATGATTCGAAAAATAAGCGTAAAAGAGTCCCGTCAGTTTCTGCAGGAGGTGCTCAAGCAGACCACGGCGACCGACATTCTGCGGCTGATCCACGACACCTACGGCGACATCCTCGCTGAAACCCTGCATACGGTATGATCCAACCTTTTTGGGTTATTTGAATTTCTCTCTATGGCGGACAACCACATTAAAATCGTTACCGAAAACCGGAAAGCGCGCCACAACTATTTCATCGATGATGAATTCGAGGCCGGCATGGTGCTTGTGGGCACCGAGGTCAAATCCCTGCGGTCGGGCCGGGCCAATCTCAAGGACGCCTACGGCCGAATCAAAAATAACGAGCTGTTTATCCACCAGATGCACATCAGCCCCTACCCCTTTGCCCATCACGACAACCATGACCCGTTGCGCCCCCGAAAACTGCTGCTTCACAAATCAGAGCTTAAGCGGTTGTTCGGCAGAATCAAGGAAAAAGGGCTCACCCTTATCCCGTTAAAGGTCTACTTCAAAAACGGCAAAGCCAAAATCACCATCGCCCTTGCCCATGGAAAACGCAAATACGACAAGCGCGAATCCATCAAAAAGCGCGAGATGAAGAGGGAAATGGACCGGAGCAAAAAAGAGCATTGACAGCCGGGTTTAGGCCCCTGCGCACCGTCCGCCGTAATTCCGCCGTAATCCCTTGACAAGGCCCGCTGAAATATCTATATTGAAGCTGCGTAAAACGTCTGCGCCGAAAAAATGTTTTCTTTCCTTTCACACACAAACCTCAAGGGGGCGAAACGGCTTCGACGGGGATAAAGAAGTAAAGGTGGCATACCGAGTCCCGCTGACTCGTAAAACAGGCGGATCTTAAACATAATCGCAGACGATTATAACTACGCCTTAGCCGCTTAGACGGCTAACGCCCTTCCGGGTTTTCTCCTGCGGACCCGGTCAGGGCGCCATTTAGCAGGATAACCGTTTCCAGAATGCCTGTGTCGGAAGCGGTGAAAATAAACAGGATAGCAATTTAAGCATCCTGCCTGAAGGAGACTTAAAGCGCAAAATTTAAATTTCAGGCTATGTATGTAGAAGCCTTTGTGGAATATTTCCGGACGCGGGTTCGACTCCCGCCGTCTCCACCATGTCATAATTTAAAGTAGTCCAAAGTAATTTAAAAACCTCTGTAAAAACAGAGGTTTTTTTATTTTTTAGTTCACTCCTGTTCATTTAAATCCATTGACATTCAAATTTTTTGACGGTATTTTTTACGGTAGCTGTTTTAATTTGAGAAATAAATACACTAAAAATACCGTCAGAACTCAAAAGAATCAATAACAGAATGGGTTTATAAAAAATAAGGATACCGTCATGGCCTTAACAGATACGAAAATTAAAAATGCGAAAGTCAGGGACAAGCAATATAAACTCACTGATGGGAATGGGCTTTACTTATTGGTCACGCCATCCGGCGGTAAGTTGTGGCGTTTTGATTATCGATTTGAAGGAAAAAGAAAAACACAGGCCATGGGCAAATATCCGGAGATTCCGCTTTCAGAAGCGCGAAGCGGGTTGCTGGAGGCCAAAATGGATTTGGCCCATGGTGTTGATCCTGGATTAAAAATAAAGATTGAAAAACAAGATAGCAGTTTTCAGGCTGTCGCCATGGAATGGTATCGCCGACTCTTACCCACATGGACAAAAGGCCATTCGAGAACGATCATTTCCAGGCTGGAGCGAGATGTTTTTCCGTGGATGGGAGATCAGAAAATCAATGAAATTACTGCCACGGATGTATTGCAGGTTTTAAGGCGGGTTGAATCCAGGGGGGCCATTGAATCCGCTCATCGGATTAAAACCATATGCGGACAGGTTTTTCGGTATGCCATAGCCACCGGATTGGCAGACCGTGATCCGGCGGCGGATTTAAAGGGTGCTTTGCCGGTGGTTCAACCCAAAAACATGGCCGCTTTGACGGAGCCATCGGAGTTTGCTGAATTACTTAGGGCCATTGATAATTACAAAGGAACCTTTGTTGTAAAGTGTGCTTTACGAATTCAGGCATATACGTTTGTTCGCCCTGGCGAACTGCGACATGCGGAATGGCAGGAGATTGATTTTGACGCGAAAGAATGGCGAATCCCTGCTGAAAAAATGAAAATCAGGCAACCCCACATCGTCCCGCTGGCCCGGCAGGTGTTTGAGATCCTGGAAGAGCTTCATGCATTAACCGGTCATGGCAAATACGTTTTTCCAGGCAGGTCTTTATCCCGCCCATTATCAGAAAATGGCGTTTTGACGGCTCTGAGAACGATGGGATTCAGCAAGGAACAAATGAGCGGGCATGGATTCCGGGCAGCAGCCCGCACGATGCTTGACGAGGTGTTAAAACAGCGTGTGGACTTGATTGAGCATCAGCTTGCCCATGCTGTGCGTGACCCGCTTGGGCGGGCATATAACCGGACAAAACATCTGGATGAACGCCGAAAGATGATGCAGCTATGGGCGGACTATATTGACGGGCTAAAGGCTGACGCCCAAGTATTGCCTTTCAGAAGAACCTTGACGGAATAAACCTCATTGCGTTCATTCTGAAGCCATTAACTTCAACCCATCAAAATTTAAATCAAAAGGCCTGGCAATGGATAATTCAAAAGTTTTGAGCAGCGAAGCTCTCACAGCACGATGGCGGATTGAGCCCCTTGACCTCTTGATGATAGTAAGGCAGGGGACAATAGAATTCGAAGTTGATGGCCTCATAGAAAGAGAAGGCTATGCAATTTCTCACTCATTGATAAAGTCTGTCTTGGAATTGTCCGAACTGAAAAAACTTTTTTTCAAAAAAACAGACATTGAAATCTTCGAAAAAGAACACCCCGAATATAAGCCGCAGGAATCACCCTATATCACGTCCCAAGGAGAAATCCCTCCCTACCTTGATAAAAAAAACAAACATTTCAGCAAAGAATTATCTATTGCCATTGAGACATGGATGGCGATTTATGGTTCCAATGGCATCCTCAAACCCAAAAAGAAACACAGAAAACAGATTATAGCCTATCTAAAAAAACAGCACCCTGAATTAGGCAATACTGCGGTTAACCGTATCGCGATCATGGTAAACATCGATACATCGGGCGCACAAAAAACTTCTTATTATTCTTAAAAAAAAAATACCCCCACCAATTAATCCATATTAACCACTTGATAAATCAAGTAATTTTTTAATACCCCCACCTATTTTTGTCATAAATACCTATAATTATTTCATCTATTCAAGGCAATTAAACAGCATTAAATTAAAAACCATGAGAGCGCACTCATTTGAACCTTAACGGTTAAACTCATGGAAAGGAATTACGTTATGCAAGCAGCAGACAGGTTGTTACGACTGAATCAAATCATCCCCGGCATTTTACCAATATCAAAAACCTCATGGTGGAATGGAGTCAAGACCGGGCTTTATCCCCAGCCGGTCAAGCTTGGCCCCCGCACGACCGCCTGGCGAGAAAGTGATGTACTACAGGTCGTGAAAAAGGGGGCGGAACGGATGTTATAGCCGGCGGCGAATGGTCCGCCCCGTTGCCCCGATTGAATGGTGCTGTGTCAATATTCAATGCGAAAATGCGTTTTTTCGAATTTCAATTAAAAAGAAAAACTCGCTATGGCAGTGATCCGGACATGCACCAATGGCATGCAAAATGGGTATTAGCTGTCGAACATGCGCTATTTGACCATTCCTGTGGGGGTTTTTCGGAAAAGATGCTCATCCGGATCGTATTGGCGGACATTTAAGGCAAATTAGCGAAGTTGAATGTTGAGTTTTATAACGATGAGAGGAGTGAAAAATGATGAAAGTTTTATCTCTACAAACAAAAGCGCGGCCATCAAAGCAGGTCAAGAAAAAAACTGCCGATGGCCTTAAAGCCAAGGAACCTGAGTCTGACGGCGATCCCCAGAGGAACCCCTCCGGACCGTTCACTTTTAAAAGTTTTGAAGTCCTTGGCGAGCTTGCTGACGAGCGGATTGCCATTTGGAGTAGAATAAATAGAAAAATTTACAGGGTTGCGATCAAGGATCTGAGCCTCGATAAGCTTGACCAAATTGGGGGTGCCGAAGTTACCGGCCGAGTCTGCCGACGTGATGACGGGGAAAAAATACCATTCCGTTTCCTGAAACGTCAGATCATTGTTCAGGCCGGTAAAACCCAGCTGGGGGACCCGGATTATCTGGGGCAGGGCATCCATCTCCTGTCAAACAGCAGATTATTAATCGTCAATGGTGGAGAGGCCAGAATTTGGAACGGCAACGAGTTTGCGGCCCAGAAGTCCCCGCTTATCAACAAAAAATTTATAGACTTCAAGCCCGGGGCCTCGTGGATTGATATGGATAGGGTTGTGAGTTTTGTTGAGGAACTTGATGAGGCATTGACGAGGCAAAATGTAGTCGATGAATTTCTAGAAGCTGTCAGCCAGTGGGGCTTTAAAAGCCAGCTGGATCATATTATGGTCGCCGGCTGGTTCCTCTCTCAAGTTGTTCAGACGATTTGGGCGTGGAAACCTCATTTGTGGGTCAGCGGAAAGCATGGTTCCGGGAAATCGCTACTTGCGGAATTTTTTGAAAAGATTGGCGGCGCCTTAGCTCGAAAGTATGAAGGCCAAGGGTCTTCAGAGGCGGGCATCCGGCAGGACCTCATCAAGAACGATTCCATTTTGATTTCCATAGACGAATTCGAGCAGTCCCCGCAAAGGCTACAAATACTGGATCTATGCCGATCTGCTTCGCGAGGAGGAACTATTAGCAAGGGTTCGTCCACTCATGTGAGTATTAAATTTTTCATTTATCACATGCTCCTATTATGCTCGATAGAGATCGGCCTCTATAGGGCGGCGGAAAATAACAGGTTCATTATCGTTGAAACCCGGAAGGATAATCGGTTGAAGCCCCAAATTCCAGAAGACGAAATTCTTGAAAAACTCCGTGTTAAAATTTTTGCGTACTCAATTTGGGCGGCATTAAAGGCCAAGTCGCTCGTTTCTCAGGTAAAGCAGATACCTGGGGTTGACCGCCGTTGGCTCGAATCCATGGCCGTACCAATCTCCATGATCGCAGTAAGCGACCAAAATCCCATTGAAAAATTAAATGCTTTGGTCAGCAATTATTTAAACGATTGGGGAGCCGAGCAGGCGGATAGGCTCCAAGAAGATGAATCAAAGTTGTTGGAAGACATCATGACCGCGAATATTCGCCTGGCTTTAACGCAGGTTGACAGCACTGGTGATGAAAGAACCATTTATGGCAACCGAACGGTATCACAGCTTATCGTAAGTTCACGCAGTATCCCCGAGCATGGCACCACTTTGGAAACCCATGGCCTCCGGGTTCGGCGGGACGGGATATTTATGCATGCAATTAAAGTTAGGCGCCTTTTGCTCCAGAATACGGACTGGCGTGATCTGAGCCTCCGCGAAATCCTTCTGCGGGTGCCAGGCGCTATTTCCATGCGGGACCGTGTTGCCGATTCTCAGGTCCGGGGCGTTTTGATTCCGACAGCCGCCCTAGAGGATTTTTTGGAGCCGGAATGTCACATGGCACAATCCGTTCCATGGGAAGACCATTGAATACTTATAAATATATATAATAAAATTAAATTATTAA
>CAZFWD010000216.1:0-4544 GCA_964522535.1 uncultured Desulfonema sp. | reverse complement strand
CCGTCACCCGCACCCGCATCCCCAGCTCTTCCAGCGGTAGCCGACGGAAATGATCATGTCCAGATTATAAAAATCCAGCATGCGTTTCACCGGCCTTCGGCCTTCCCGTCGAACTGTCAAGTATTTCTTGACAGTTGCCTCCGGCACGAGTTCGCCTTCTTCAAATATCTTTTGAATATGCAAACTTATGTTTTGTTTGGTCGTCTGGAACAATTCCGCCATAAGCTGCTGATTGAGCCAAACCGTCTCCTCCTCCAAGCGCACGTCGATTTTAATCTGACCATCCTCGGCTTCATAAACAAGGAATTGGCCCTTGCCGGGATCGGGGGGAGGAACTGCCGGAAGATTTTTATCCATTGCATCGACCTCTAAAATCTTTTTGATTGTCTGCAATCATAGAAGGTTCTCACCCCCGCGGATTTCATCCAGAAGATCTCTGCCGCGCTCTTTCATGGCGCGCAGGAATTCCTCGATTTTCTGCATGGCAAGGGGGGACGGCCGGGCGCGGCCGTTTTCCCAGCGGTTGATGGTGGGAAAGGTCACGCCGAGGCGGGCGGCGAATTTTTCCTGGGTCAGGCCCGTGCGCCGGCGAAGCTCACGGACCAGTCGGGGCATGTCGGCATGGGCGTTCCACATAGGGCTCCTTTTGAATGCAACAATACCGTGTTGGGCAAACTTTATATTTGAAGATTGATCAGATGATCTATCATACCTCAATTTATTGAATTGTCAAAAAAATTCTGCTAACAAAAATTTTGGCCTTATCCCGCGGGGAAAAACAAGATTTTTAATTGACAATCGCGGGTGGGTATGGGATACATCCAATTTTTTAGAAAAACCCTTATTTTGCTTTAAACCGCAAGGAAGGAACCCCCGTGACAAACCCAAAAAATCATAAAAAAGGGCTTACCGTGCTGTCGCCCGAGGATATTTTTCGTTTTGACTGCCGCCCCGGCATCGCCTGTTTCACGCGGTGCTGCCGGGACATCAGCATCTTCCTTTCCCCCTATGACATTATCCGCATGAAAAACGCCCTTGGCCTATCCTCAACCGAATTTTTAAAAAAGTATACCTTAACCCTGATCGGGGACACCGGGCTGCCGGTGGTGATGCTGAAAATGGCCGACAATGCGGAAAAAACCTGCCCCTTTCTGACCGATCAGGGATGCTCGATTTACGAAAACCGGCCCTGGTCCTGCCGGATCTATCCGCTTCAGCCGGAAAGCACAAAAACTACCGAAAAGGCTCAGAAACAATACTATTCCGTCATGGACGTGCCCTTCTGCCTGGGGTTGAAAGCGGATAAGACCGCGAGCGTCAAGGACTGGATCGAAACCCAGGGGATCGAAATCTACAGGGAAATGGAGGCGCTGTTCAAACCGATCATGACCAACCAGAACCTTTTTGCCACAAAAATCACCAACCCGAAAATCCAGGACATGTTTTACATGGCCTGCTACGACCTGGATCGGTTTAAGCGGTTTGTTCTGGAAAGCAGCTTTTTGAAAATCTATCAGGTCGATCCCGAGGTCGTCGAAAAAATAAAGACCGACGATGTGGCGCTCTACCGTCTGGCCATGGACTGGGTGGGCCACGGTCTGATCGAACGCAAGGGGCTTAAAATCCGGCCGGAGATTTTTGAAGCGAAAAAACAGGAGCTGGGCCTCAAATGAACGCCGAGATGTCGGTGCAGCCTTTGACCGCCAAGGACCGGTTCAGGTTTGCCTGCCATAAGGGGCTCTCCTGCTTCACCGCCTGCTGCGCCAACCTGCGACTTCTGCTCACCCCCTATGACATCCTTCGGTTGAAAACCCGGCTGGGCCTCTCCTCGGAGGAATTTTTACAAAAATACACAAAAACCGAGATGGATAAAAGCCATGGGTTTCCCGTGGTCTACCTGAAAATGAACAGCGATGAGAAAAAAGCCTGCCCCTTTGTCACCCCGGACGGCTGCACGGTGTATGAGGACAGGCCGGGGGCCTGCCGAAGCTATCCTTTAGGCCGGGCCGCCTCCAAGGTTCGAAAAAAAAAAAAATCCGATGATTTTTTTTTCATCATTCGGGAGCCGCATTGCCTTGGATTTAATGAACCGACGGAGTGGGTGATTGAAGACTGGATCACGAACCAGGGCTTGAATGAATACAACCGGAAAAATGATTTTTACATGGATATCGTCACCGGGCGAAACATCGCAAAAATCAAGCGCCTCTCCTCATCCCAGATGAAGATGTTCTACATGAGCTGCTACAACCTGGATGAATTTAAAAAATTCGTTTTCCAGTCAACCTTCATGAAACGGTTTGAGATCGATCCCGACGAGGCCCGCCGGATTCGAACCGATGATGTGGAGCTCATGAAGTTTAGCACGAAGTGGCTGAATTTCGCCCTGTTCGGCGAGCCGTTCCTTGCCCTCAAACCCGAAAAAAAAACCTGATGCCGGGCTACGGCTCAATAATATCCTGTTTCAG
Source organism: uncultured Desulfonema sp. (assembly GCA_964522535.1). Classification (GTDB taxonomy): domain Bacteria; phylum Desulfobacterota; class Desulfobacteria; order Desulfobacterales; family Desulfosalsimonadaceae; genus DYLE01. The sequence continues at coordinate 2,076 of CAZFWD010000216.1, read as the reverse complement.
GGCATCGTAGGACCATACGGGAATCGGCGCGGATTTGCCGGTATCCGGATCGATGCGGCAGCGATACGAGGCTTTGGTCGCCTGCTTCTCCCACATGTGCTGCCAGCCCTCAACAAAGTAGGGGCATTCATCGTTGAAACACACATAAAAAAAATCATTGGGCCAGGTGGAGGCGACGGGAACCCGCCATTTTTTCATTTTCTGCCCGCAATAGGGGCAGCACGGTGATGTCTTGTCTGTCATCTCTCTGTCTCGCTTTACGTTAAAAAATCGAATAAACCCAATACCGCGAAAATCCGCTTGAACCGATCACGCCGGCACAGGTATACCTATAAGCACTAAAAAATCAATTTCAAGGAAGGATGAATCATGAGCAAAAATTCGGAAAAGGCCGGCCCCGCCGTCGATCACTACAAGGCGACCCTTGAAGACGGCGCTCTGGTGATGAGACCTTACTGCGCCTGCGGCCATGCCCTGGATGAAGATTACTTCTGCGACCCGTGCAACAAGAAATGCCGTTGCCGTGAAATTATCTGCGACAATGACGCCACCCTTGGGCGGGTCAAGGATTACATTCGAAAATCCTCCCGGTTTTCAGGGTTCCGGATCGGGCTCGACCCATAAAAAAGCGGACTAAATCTTCTCCTGCATGTCCTTTAATTTCTGAATCGCCGCATCGATCATGGCCTCCCCGCCGATTCGGTCGTTTGCGGCCATCATGGCCGGCAGGGCCTCCGGGTTGTTGAACCGGCCCAGGGCACTCCCCGCCCAGTTGACGATGTGGCGGCTCTCATGCGCCAGCAGACGCATGAGCAAGGCATAGGCGGCGGGCGTTTGAATATTTCCGAGAACCGACACGATCCCGGTTTTGATGGAATCAAATTCCTTATCCCGTAAAAAGGCCGCCTCGATATGGGGAATGGCCCCTTCGCCCAGGGTCTCCAGATAATGCAGGCTGGCCCCGGAGGCGTAGGCAAAACCGAACATGGAGATATCAATCAGCGCCCGAGCGGACAGATCGGTTTTGTAAGCGGAAAGGATTTCCGGCACAAAAATTCCCGCCCAGCCGTATTTGCAGGCCAGGGGCAGAAGAAAGGGGATCACCTCCGGGCCGATGGTTTTCAGCTTCTCCAGTGTCTGCGACAGGGCCCGGCGCCGGATCTCAAGACCTTCCGCATGCTTTTTCGGAAATACATGCGGGTCATCCGCGGTCTGAAGTTTTTTAACCAGCGCGATAATGCCGTCATTGATCGTTTCGGGATAAAGCGCCTTGTACTCAGCCGCTTTTTTGGCGGTCCAGTACTTCTGCAGCCAGGTCAAGGGAGGATAATAATAGGACAACGCCGGTTGATCGACCTCGGCATCCCGGTACCGGCCGTGCGCGATAAAATAGGCTTTTTCCGATTCAGCGACCGCCAGCCTGCGTTTGCAGATGTCGATGGCCGCCTCGCATTCGCCCGAATACAAACGGCAGGTGGCCGCAATATCATGCAGCCGGTCCTCATTCGGGTATCGAAGGATCAGGTTCGATGCCACCCGGATCGATTCCTCATATTTGCCGGCGCTCATCAGGTCAAAGGCCTTGTTGATACGCTCCACCAGTTGTTCCTGCTCCTTTTCCCTGGCCTTTAAATTTTTCGCCTCCTCTAAACCCCCGGCCTTTCTGGCGGCCTCGTGTTTTTCCAGGCAGCAGTTCTTGTATTTTTTCCCGCTGCCGCAGGGACAGGGATCATTTCTTCCAATTTTTTCAAACGGCATGTCCGAAAGTTCAGCCCGTTTCAGATCGGCCTGAGCCAGCAGATCATCGCGCATGCGAAGAAGCTGTTGGACGCTGATTCCGGCCTTGTTAGCGATTGCGCTCGGATCCCCCCCTTGAAGCAGCTCCAGAACAGGCGCAAAATCCGCCTCGGACATCGTGTCATACTCAAATTTCTTAAAATCATTCATGATGCTATTTTTTTGTCAGGTCCCTATCCCGATTCAGGCCCCGGGCTATATCTTTTCAAAAACCTCGATGCAGGCCTGCGCAAACCCGGCATCATAGGCCTGAAAATCAAACCCTTTGTCCCCCAGGTG
>CAZFWD010000215.1:0-9005 GCA_964522535.1 uncultured Desulfonema sp. | reverse complement strand
TCCGGTAAACCTCCTCTACTTCCTTTTTGTGGGGCTGATCGCCGTCTCCATCGTGCTGATCATTCGGGTGGTGGGCCTGATCCTGGTGATCGCCCTGCTGACGATCCCTCCCTCGATCGCTGAAAAGTATTCCCGCTCCCTGTTTTCCATGATGATATTATCCACTCTGCTTGCCGTGGTATTTAACTTCTGCGGGCTCTGGCTGGCCTACACCTTCAATCTGACATCAGGCGCCGCCATCATTCTGGTGGCCACCGCCGGTTTTCTGGTTTCCCTGTTGGTCGATCTTTTTGTTTCAAAAAAACCGATAAAACGCCGAACCCATGCACAGTAAGCCCTTGACCGGAAATGCGCTGCGGGCCGAAAAAAATATCACCATGACCGAAGGTTTGCCCCCTAAACTAAAACCGTTTGAAGTGATCCGCCGGACCGGTTCGTGGGGCTTTTTCTTGGCCGCTGTTGCGGCAGGCCTTCATATCTTTTTCAGCGGGTGCAGCGCCATACGCTCAACATCTTTCGGCGCCTCGAGCGAAGACCCGACGCTTGCCGGCGCCATCCGCTTCTATGAGGGACCGCTCGATCATCTTTCAACGGTCAGGACGGGAAAGTGCCCCATGCACCCGAGCTGTTCGGCGTATGCGATGCAGGCCATTCGTAAACACGGCCCCCTAATCGGCTGGATCATGGCCTGCGACCGGCTCATGCGCTGCGGCCGGGATGAGATTGACCTGTCCAATAAGGTTTTAATTGACGGGAAGTGGAAAACCTATGATACAGTAGCCGCAAACGACTGGTGGTGGTCCGGCCGGGAGCAAAACGAAAAGCAGATACGGATTCAAAACCTGAGGCTGTCCACGGACTGGAAAATTTCAATACAGTAAAGGAGTAAAAATGGGTCAGGAACCTAAAGCCTATATCCCCAAACACCCGATTCGAGTGGTCACCGCGACCTCCCTGTTTGACGGGCATGACGCGGCCATCAACATCATCCGCCGCATGCTGCAGGATTCCGGTGCCGAGGTCATCCATCTCGGCCACAACCGTTCAGTGGCCGAAATCGTCAAGGCGGCCGTTGAGGAAGACGCCCAGGGGGTAGCGATCTCAAGCTACCAGGGCGGTCATATCGAATTTTTTAAATACCTTCACGATATGCTCAAAGAACGCGGAGCGTCCCACATCAAAATTTTCGGCGGCGGCGGCGGGGTTATCGTGCCCAGGGAGATCAAGGAACTTGAGGACTACGGCATCACCAAGATTTACTCCCCGGCGGACGGCAGCCGCATGGGCCTTCAGGGGATGATCAACCATATGATGCAGCAGATGGATTTTTCACCGGCGGAGCACCCCGTCGATATTGAAGCCCTCTCCTTTGAAAAACCGCTTTCCGTGGCCCGACTGATCTCGAAGGCCGAGCTTGCGGCATCGGTTGAAAACAGCGATTTTGCGGCCATACGCGATACGCGCTTGAATCAAACCCGAAACAAGACCATCCCCGTGATCGGGATCACCGGAACCGGCGGGGCCGGCAAGTCCTCTCTGACCGATGAGCTGGTCATCCGCCTGCTTCATGACGCGCAAGGCATGCACGTGGGGATCCTCTCCTGCGACCCCTCGCGCCGAAAAACAGGCGGCGCCCTTCTGGGCGACCGGATTCGCATGAACGGGATCGATTCGCCCCGGGTCTACATGAGAAGCCTGGCGATCCGCCGATCCGGTTCGGAGATCCCCGCGGTCCTGCCGGACGCGGTCAATATTCTGAAGGCGGCCGCGTTTGACGTCATTATCGTGGAGACCGCGGGCATCGGCCAGGGCGCGTCCAGCATTTTCGACCTCACCGACCTCACCGTGTATGTGATGACCAGCGATTACGGCGCCGCCACCCAGCTTGAAAAGATCGACATGCTCGACTACGCCGACATGGTCGCGGTCAATAAATTCGATAAGGAAGGAAGCGAAGACGCCTTGAGGGACGTGAGAAAGCAGGTCCAGCGAAACCGCAAGGCATGGGACATGGCGCCTGATCAAATGCCGGTGTTTGGAACCATCGCCTCCCGGTTCAATGATGACGGCGTCACCGCCATGTATCATTTCCTGTTGCACACCCTGGAGCGTAAAACCGGGGTGGCGCTCAAACCGGGTATCGAGGCGCCCAAATCGCGCGCCTCCACCTCCAAGGTCATCTTTGTTCCCGCGGACCGGGTGCGCTATCTATCAGACATCGCCGACTGCGTCCGGCAATACCACAAACAGACCCAAGACCAGGCCCAGGCTTTGCGAAAAGCCTGGCATCTCAAGGAAACGGCAAAAGCCCTTGAGAGCGCGAAGGAAAAAGCGGACAGCCTCACCCAAAAACTCAAGAAGAAAATCAAACAGGCCGATGCCCGTATTGAACCGGACACCAAGCAGGCCCTGGATCAGTGGAATAAAATTCACAAGGACTACAGAAAAGACGAACTGACTTACCAGGTGCGGGACAGAGAAATCCGCCTGCCGCTTTTCACGGAATCCCTGTCGCATACGAAGATCCCGAAAATCGCCCTGCCCGCTTTTGAGGACCCCGGCGAAACCTATACCTGGCTGCGCAAGGAGAATGTCCCCGGCGGTTTTCCCTATACCGGCGGCGTGTTTCCCCTCAAACGGACCGATGAGGATCCCACCCGCATGTTCGCCGGGGAAGGCGATCCGGCCCGCACCAACCGACGGTTTAAGCTGTTATCCGCGGACTACTCCGCCAACCGTCTCTCTACCGCCTTCGACTCGGCCACCCTGTACGGATTCGACCCGGACACCCGGCCGGACATCTACGGCAAGGTGGGCACCTCCGGCGTGAGTGTTTGCAGCATCGAGGATGTGAAGGTGTTATACGACGGATTTGATCTCGCGGCGCCCAATACATCGGTCTCCATGACCATCAACGGCCCGGCCCCCATGATCCTGGCCATGTTTTTAAACACCGCCATGGACCAGGGGATCGACCGGTTTGCGGCCCAACACGGCCGGCAACCCGATTCCAAGGAAACCGAACAAATACGAGCCTCCGTGCTGTCCAATGTCCGGGGAACGGTTCAGGCGGATATCCTCAAGGAGGATCAGGGGCAGAACACCTGCATCTTTTCCATGGATTTCGCTTTAAAAATGATGGGCGATATTCAGGAATACTTCATGGAACACGATGTCCGGAACTTTTATTCCGTATCGGTGTCGGGGTATCACATCGCCGAGGCAGGCGCAAACCCCATCTCCCAGCTCGCCTTCACCCTGGCCAACGGCTTCACCTATGTGGAATACTACCTGTCCCGAAACATGCCCATCGACAGCTTTGCGCCCAACCTCTCCTTCTTTTTCTCCTCCGGCATGGATCCGGAATACAGCGTGATCGGCCGAGTGGCCCGCAGAATATGGGCGATCGCCATGAAGAACCGCTACGGCGGTTCGCCCCGCTCCCAGATGCTCAAGTATCACGTCCAGACCTCGGGCCGCTCCCTGCACAGCCAGGAAATCCAGTTTAACGATATTCGAACCACCCTTCAGGCCCTGTACGCGGTTTATGACAACTGCAACAGCCTGCATACCAACGCCTATGACGAGGCCGTGACCACCCCCTCCGAAGAGTCGGTGCGCCGCTCCCTGGCCATTCAGATGATCATCAACCGGGAGCTGGGGTCGGCCAAAAACGAGAACATCAACCAGGGCAGCTTTTTCATCGAAGCCCTCACCGACCTGGTGGAGGAAGCGGTTCTGGCGGAGTTCGACCGGATCACCACTCGGGGAGGCGTCCGGGGCGCCATGGAAAGGGGATACCAGAGAAGCCGGATTCAGGACGAATCCCTCTTCTATGAACGCCTCAAACATACCGGTGAGCTTCCCCTCATCGGGGTCAACACCTTTTTGAATCCGGACGCCGACGCAGCCGAAACGATTTCCCAGCTTGCGCTGGCGCGCGCCACGGAGCAGGAAAAGCAATCCCAACTTAACCGCCGTAACGCCTTTATGGAAAAAAACAAGGACAAATCCCCCGGCGCCCTGAAGCGGTTAAAGGAGACCGCCCTGTCCGGAGGCAACCTCTTCGCCGAGCTGATGCAAACGGTCCGATACTGCACCCTGGGGCAGATTACCCAGGCGCTCTATGAGGTGGGCGGAAAATATCGAAGAAATATGTAAATGATAAAATCCTAAAAAGCTTCAAACCCCGTTTTGCGGGGTTTTTTGCAAAAGAGGTATAGGTTAAAGGTTGAAGACTGAAGGCTGAAGGCTGAAGGTTGAAGGTTGAAGTTGGCCTTCTTGCCTGAATTTTCTTCGTGTCCTTTGTGATCTCAGTGGTTAAATTTTTTATTTTGCGAATAGGGGTAAACACATCATGAGAGAAGCGGTAATTGTCAGTGCGGTCAGAACGCCCCTCGGCGGGTTCAAGGGATCCTTGAGCGAAATCGGCGCAACGGATCTTGGCGCCATCGTGATTAAAGAGGCTATTCGACGGGCGGGCATCAACAAGGAGGAGGTCAACGAGGTAAACATGGGCCAGGTGCTGCCCTGCGGATACGGCCAGAACCCGGCCCGTCAGGCCGCGGTAAAGGCCGGCCTGCCCTGGGAGGTGGAATGCATCACCATCAACAAGGTCTGCGGCTCCGGCTTAAAAGCCGTAATGATCGCCTCCCAAGCGATTCAGGTGGGAGATGCGGAGGTTGTTGTGGCCGGCGGCATGGAGAGCATGTCCAGCGCCCCCTACTACCTTGAAAAAGCCAGGTTCGGCTACCGCATGGGCCCGGGGGTGATTCAGGACCACATGGTGCATGACGGGCTGTGGGATATCGTAAACGACTTCCATATGGGCATGTCCAATGAGCTCTGCTCTGAAAAATATAATGTGACCCGGGAGGATCAGGACCGGTACGCGGAGGAATCCTACCGCCGGGCGGTGCATGCGGTAAACAGCGGCACCTTTGACGAGGAAATCGTTCCGGTTCAAATCCCGCAGCGAAAAGGCGACCCTGTTTTGTATGCCCGGGATGAAACCCCGGTGGAAACCCCCTACGCGGTGCTGGCGAAAATGAAGCCTGCATTTAAAAAAGACGGATTGGGGACCGCGGGCAACTCCTCCATCATCAGCGACGGGGCCGCGGCCGTGGTGGTCATGTCCAGACAGAAGGCCGAATCTTTAGGTTGCCGCATCCTGGCTCAAATCGGGGCGCAGGCCTCCTTCGGGGTCGATATGAAGTACGTTCTGGTGGCACCCATCTGGGCTATTCCCAAATGCCTCAAAAAGGAAGGCATCAACATCGCGGACGTGGACCTGTTTGAAATCAACGAGGCGTTTTCCGGCTCCACCGTGGCGATATTAAAAACGCTTGAGCTTAATCCCTCCCTCGTCAATGTCAACGGCGGAAGTGTGGCCCTGGGGCATCCCATCGGCGCCAGCGGCTGCCGGGTGCTGATCACCCTGCTCTATGAAATGATCCGGCGGGATAAAAAAACCGGGCTGGCCTCCCTCTGCCTGGGCGGCGGCGAAGCGGTCGCCATGGTGGTCAACCGGTAGCTGATCGATGGGGGTATTCGAATCATCGGCTAACAGTCGCATCAGCCCAAACGGTCAACTCCACTGCGCGCCAGTGCCAGCCGACGATGCGGGGCGATATCTGCCATAGGAAAAACATGACAAGGCAAAAACCAAGTCAAACAAGCGTTAATCTCAAACCGTTGATCGACGTTGTCAAGCTGACAAAAAGGTTTGAGGATATAACGGCCGTTGATGAAATATCTTTCTCACTCACCCCGGGGGAAATTTTTGGTTTTCTCGGCCCCAACGGAGCGGGAAAAACAACCACCATCAATATTCTTACGGGACTTTCCAGGCCGGACTCGGGGACAATAAGGGTTGCGGGACTGGACTGCACCAAGAATCCAAAGGCGGCCCAGCATTTGATCGGAATCGTTCCCGATGAAAGCAACCTTTATCCTGAGCTCTCCGGTTTTGACAATCTTTGTTTCTGTGCGTCTTTGTACGGCATCCGCAAGAAAGAACGCTGTGCGCGGGCAGAAGAAATGCTTCAAATCTTCGGACTCAAAGAAGCGTCCGGCAGGAAGTTCAGCGGCTATTCCAAAGGCATGAAGCGCAAATTGACCATTGCCGCGGGCATTATCCACCGTCCTTCGATTTTATTCCTGGATGAGCCCACAACAGGCATTGATGTGGCCAGCGCACGACAGATCAGACAGCTTGTTTCCGATCTCAACGCGAAAGGGACCACCATTTTTCTCACCACCCATTACATCGAAGAAGCCGAAAGACTCTGCAACAGAATCGCTTTCATCGTAAAAGGACGCATCATTCGCACGGACACGGTTGAAAACCTGATGAGGCAAGCTCAGGATCACCACGTGGTGCAATTTGCATTTCAGACCATCACGGACAGAGTATGTGAGCGTCTATTGACCGGATTTCCCGATCTTGAGTGCAAAACCGTTTCCCAAGGCATTCGCGTTGAATCGCCCCAGCCTGTTCGGGTGGGCCCGCTTGTGCGGCTGTTGGAAGACAGCGGCATTGAGGTGATGGAGGCAAAAAGAATTCTCCCGACGCTTGAGGATGTTTTCGTAAACATCACCGGCATCGAGGCAGGAAAGATGAAACAGGATAAAGAGAAAATGAAGATGGGGGGCGATGCATGAAAACATGGGTGGCCTTCTGGAATATTCTTTCTAAAGACGTTCGTTCCTATTATCTGAAACCGCCCAATATCAGTTGGGGGCTGCTGTTTCCGTTAGTCTGGATAGCGATGTTTTTCATTCGTTCCGGTCTGGGAATGGAAAAGCTCTCGGATTTGCTTCCCGGCCTGGTGGCGCTTAGCATTCTCTTTGGAACGACCAGCGTGCTTTCCGTCACGGTGACGTTTGAAAAAAAAGGCCGGTCTTTTGAACGGCTTCTGCTTGCCCCCATCCCACTGGAACTCTTGATGCTGGCCAAAACATCCGGCGCGGTGCTGTTTGGAATGATCAATGCTTTTGTGCCGATTCTGATCGCTATGTTATTAATCGATCTCTCGACGGTTAATTGGTATGTTCTTATTCCCGCGACGGCGCTGCTGTCCATCAGCTCGACTTTTTTGGGATTGTTCATCGCGGTTGCGGTTAAAGAAGTTTTTGAGGCACAGACCTTCTCAAACTTCTTCCGTTTCCCCATGATTTTCCTCTGCGGCCTTTTTTTCCCGATTGCCTCTCTTCCCTTTTTTCTGCGCTCATTGTCCTATGTGTTGCCGCTCACATACGGCACCGATATTTTGCGGGGTTCAATGACGGGATCAAACGTGATGCCGTTTTGGCTGAACTTTGTGGTTCTCTCAGGTTTCTGCGCCCTGCTGTTTTACGTCAGCCTGAGAAACATCAACAGAAAATGGATTACATAAATCCTGAGGACAGGGGCAGCAACCGGGCCATCGGCCTGCACCGGGTGAATATCATACCCGGCGGCAAGAAACCTTCACATCGCCGTCAGACACCTCATCCAGGCTGCGGTTATAAAATTGAAAAAACCGGTCCAGCCACCCCACATAATACTTCACCTTGTCCCTGGGGATTCTTTTTGCCTTTTGGAAAAAGCTCCGAAGATCGTTTTTATTTGTATTGATGGCGGTTCGTATATTGATTCTATGTCATGACGTATAATCGATAGCCCCATTTTTCTTTGACATTTCAATAAAATAAAATATAGAGTCTGAAAAAAAGGGGGAAATGGGTCTTTTACGTCACAACGTATAATTATCGTTAGCGGCATCAACTGAACAGTAAGGAGGTAAATGATATGAAAAACGAATATACCGCTGTTGTGAAACAGGAAGATGATTGGTGGGTGGGGTGGATTGAGGAAGTCCCTGGAGTGAATTGTCAGGAAAAGACCTACGAAGAGCTAAAAGATACATTAGAAGTTACGCTGAAGGAGGCGTTGGAATTCAACCGCCAAGATGCATTAAACGCTGCTGGGATCGGTTACAAGGAAGAAAAAATTGCCATATGAAGAGAAACGAACTTCTCAAGTATCTGCGCAGCCAAGGATGTGATCTCTTGAGAGAGGGTGGTAAGCATTCGTGGTGGCATAATCCTGCCCAGAATAAACGATCAGCGATCCCACGACCTTCAGAAATTAAAGACATCCTGGCGAGGAAGATATGCAAGGACCTTGGCGTAGAGCCAGTAAAGTAGCCGCTAATTGTCGCTACGCGCCAAAATCATGATTTGCGACGTTCTGTTCCAATCCAACAACTTGTATCGTATCTATTAAATCCAACATCGTATTGACAAAAGGCAGACATTGGCCTATATTAACAACATGAAATATTTAAATTGGAATCTTGACAAAAACGAAATTTTGAAGGCTAAGCGCGGGATTTCCTTTGAACAAATTGCTTTATTGATCGAGTCAGGGCAGATACTCGGAATTGAAGAAAACCCAAAACGATCTAATCAAAAAATCTATATTCTAGAAATTGAGGGTTATGCCGTTATTGTACCTTATGTGGAAGAAGGTAATGAGATTTTTTTAAAAACGGCCTTCCCAAGTCGGAAATATACAAAGCGCTATGGTCTAAAGGGGGAATTATGAAAAAAATAAACAAAAAAATATTTGATCCGATTGATAAAGAAGAAAAAGAGTTGATGGAATCAATTGAGCAGGACGAATGGAAACCTGTTAGAAATATGAAACAGGAAAAAGAAAAGGTGATTATCGCGGCTCGAAATACTCTGAAAAAAGATAAACGAATCAACCTCCGACTGAGTGAAAAGGATTATCATCAAATCCAGATAAAAGCGATTGAAGAAGGTATCCCTTATCAAACATTTATTTCAAGCATTATTCATAAATATTTGAATGGTTCCCTGACTCCGAAAGCGTAAATTGGAACAGAACCTTTCACTGGTGCGAGGGCGTTCAAAATTCTGTGTCAGTTAACCGAAAGCTGATATAGGTACCAGCAAAAAAAGGAGAACTGACATGATGAAACAAAACACAGGATTTG
>CAZFWD010000214.1:0-20530 GCA_964522535.1 uncultured Desulfonema sp. | reverse complement strand
GTATTCATAACCATTGAATTAAGTAAGAGGGTATGCTATAAAAAAATTGTTTTGCGCATCGACGTATCGTCAATAATGTATAAACAAAACAGAGGGGGTGTGGCATGTTGTTTATTACGGTCATTCGGAGAATATTTCAGCCGGCAAGGACCTGTATCGGGTTGTTTTTGTTCCTGACAATCACCCTGGCTTTGGCCCTGCCATCTCCGGCGCAAGTCGATGAGCCGGCGGCATCTGCCGCCGCCGGCTCATTTACCAACGATCTGGGTATGAAATTTGTGTACATCAAGCCCGGGTCTTTTATGATGGGCAGCCCGTCGTCAGAGTTAGGCCGGTACAATGACGAGACTCAGCACCGGGTGACGTTGAGCAAGGGTTTTTACATGCAGACGACCGAGGTGACCCAGGGCCAGTGGCAGGCAATTATGGGCAGTAATCCTTCGTATTTTTCGAGCTGCGGCGATAACTGCCCGGTGGAGCAGGTATCCTGGGACGATGTTCAGGAGTTTATCCGCAAGTTGAATAGCAGAACCGGCAAGAATTATCGTCTGCCCACGGAGGCCGAGTGGGAGTATGCCTGTCGGGCGGGGAGCAGCACGGCTTTTGCCAATGGAGGCATTCGAGAAATCGGTTGTGAACATGATCCCAATTTACATGCCATGGGCTGGTATTGCGGCAATGCAGATTATAAGCCGCATCCGGTAGGCCAGAAGCAGCCCAATGCCTGGGGCCTGTATGACATGCACGGCAATGTCTGGGAGTGGTGTTCGGACTGGTACGGAGATTATCCGTCAGGCAGTGTTACCGATCCGACCGGTCCATCATCGGGTACCTTCCGCGTGAATCGCGGCGGCTGCTGGCACTTCAACGCGCAGAACTGCCGGTCGGCGCTTCGCATCAGGCTCATGCCGGGCAATCGCTTCAGCAACCTGGGGTTCCGCCTCGCCGCCCCTGCTCCCCGGTGAAATTTTTGCAAATCATGGAGGATGAAGTGTATTACACTTATGTATTACAGAGCCAGGCTGATATGAAGATGTATGTTGGATATAGCAGAGATTTGCAAAAACGATTTGAGCAGCATCAAAAAGGTGCGGTGAGATCAACCAAGACCAGACGGCCGTTGGTGTTGCTGTATTACGAAGCGTGCCTGGATCAGCATGATGCGGTAAGGCGGGAAAAATATTTTAAGACTTATTATGGCAAAATGTTTTTGAAGAAGAGGCTCAAATCGTATTTCACAGGGGGGGCAGTTCGTTAGGCCGGTCCGGCCCTCTTCCGAGCTTTTAGCGTTCGGGGCAAGTGCAGGGAGCGGGCAAGGGCGGAGCCCGCAGCGAAAGCGACCGGAACGCGCCCCGAACGGCCGGGTGAAGGCCCCGGCTCGATATCGGTGAAAGGGAGCAAATTTTCTTGGCACATAAACCGTGTGCATTTATGCTGTGTTAAAACTATTTACAGCGGAGGTAAAATGGCCAATATAACCATTTCAATAGATGAAGCGTTGCTGAACGCCGGCCGGGAATATGCCCGGGCGCACAATACTTCGTTAAATGCCATGATCCGGCAGTTGCTTGAAAAGAATGTCTCCAGAAAATCAGGGCAGTGGCTTGATGAGTGCCTGAAGCTGATGGATCAGGTTCAGGCGGACTCCAGAGGAAAAAAATGGACCCGGGAAGAGCTGTATGATGTCTAAGATTTTTATCGATACCAACATTCTTGTTTATTGCCTGGATAAACATGATCCGAAAAAACAGAAACGCGCCAGAGCCCTGCTGAAAAAGGCCGCCTGGATTTCTCCGGTGTGATTTCAACCCAGGTGCTGCAGGAGTTTTATGTTGTCGCCACGACAAGACTCAAGATCGACCCCTTGCAGGCCAAGGAGATGGTTCACGCCTTCAGCCATGAAGTAGGAGCGGCCGCAAGGATCGGGCCCAAGCACGGGCACGACCTTTGTTATCATCGTGCTTTCCTTTCAATGCCTGGAAATGACCCTTAGAGATCCCCGCCAACCTGGAACCGGTAGATTTTCTTAACAAGTGGCAACCTAAATGTATATTTAGATGTACATAATCAGCAGGGGGCTAAAAAATGAAAGAGCTCAGCATCACGGAAACAAGAAACCGGATCATGAACCTTCCCGATGAACTGGATGAAACAGAAGTCGTCAATGTTACCAGAAGGGGCCGGCATGTATTAACCATCCTGCCCGCCGAGCTTTACGAAACCATCATGGAGACCATGGATATTATGGACGATCCCGAATTGATGGCGGCTCTGCGCGCCGGCGTGAAACAGATCAGGGAAGGAAAAACCCGGAGTCTGCAGGACGTCAGGCGGGAACTCGACATATGAGATACACTGTCCGGCTGACGGATGAAGCCGGAAGAATGCTGGCGGCCATTAAGGACAAGCGCGTTCAGTCGCAACTGGCCGACCGCATGGAAAAGCTGGGTGAGGAACTCGAAAAACAGGGCAAGGCTTTGCTGTCGTCTCTTTCGGGATATCGGGCCGTGAGGGCGGTCGGACAACGCTATCGCATCATCTATACGATTGATAAAGGCATTATCACCGTGCTGGTTGTGGCCCTGGGCATGCGAAAAGAAAAAGACAGACGCGACATCTATCGGCTTGCCAGAAAATTAATTCAGAAAAAACTTGTCTGAGCAGCATCATAAGACCGTGGCGGCATCCTCTTTGAGAGGACGGCGCTTTGAACCGGACAACCTTTTAAATAAGGGAGCAAGGAAGGGGATCACCTGCGTCACTGTTGCCCAGTTTAAGCGGTTTGTCAAAGAGACCGGCCATGACGCCATATGAGCCTATGATTTTTTGGTTTAAATTTTGCCCAGATACACCAGAGCAAGCCCGGCGGCCATCAGCACAAACCCGAATTTGCGCAGGGTGTCATCGGGAAGCTCCAGCACCTTTTTCATCATTTCCTTCATGTTGCCGGGAAACCCGAAGTAGGGCAGCCCTTCCACGATCATCACCATTCCGATGACGCATAGAAAAAACTTCATTTTGTCGGTAAATCCCCCTTGCATTTTTGAAGATCATAAATTTAGCCTCTGGTGTTGTCAAAATAAAATGGAAATTCTCACCACCGGAAAAAAAGGTGGAAGGTGGAAGGTAGAAGGCTGAAGGCTGAAGGAAGAGTTTTTTCTATGCCCTTCATGACCACTTCGGGTTGATTTGTGCATTCTTTAGAACGGAAAAATTCAAGTCCATGAAAACCGGTTTTAGCCTGGCTGCGTAAATAAGGGTTGACGATTTGGGCTAAATTGTAACATAAGAAGGCCTTGCAGGTTTTAAGATCGAAACATTCAACAGGCGGTAGGAAGCAGGAAAAGGCGAATGGAGTTTGAACCGGTCATCGGGCTTGAGGTCCATGCCCAGCTGAAAACCGAGACCAAGATTTTTTGCGGCTGCTCAACACGGTTCGGGGCCGCGCCCAATACCCAGGTCTGTCCGGTCTGTCTGGGCATGCCCGGGGTGCTGCCGGTGTTGAATAAAAAGGTGGTGGCCTACGCCCTGCGCATGGCCCTGGCCACAGACTGCGAACTCGTGCCGCAGAACCGGTTCGCCCGAAAAAACTATTTTTATCCGGACCTTCCCAAAGGTTACCAGATTTCCCAGTACGAGCTGCCGATTGCCCGGAACGGGCAGGTGAGCATCACCTTGGAAGACGGCAGCACCAAAAAAATCGGCCTTACCCGGATTCATATGGAGGAGGACGCGGGAAAGCTCATCCATGATCCGGACCGGGCAGTGAGCCGGGTGGATTTAAACCGCACCGGCACCCCCCTGCTGGAGATTGTTTCCGAGCCGGATATCCGCTCTCCCGAGGAGGCCGGCGCGTATCTGCGTCAGGTCCGCGCCATTTTGCGGTATTTGGACATCAGCGACGGCAACATGGAGGAAGGGAGTTTCCGGTGCGACGCCAATATCTCCGTTCGGCCCAAAGGCAGTGTTCAACTGGGGACCCGCACGGAGCTGAAGAACCTGAACTCCTTCAGGCATGTGGAAAACGCCTTGGCCTATGAGATCAAACGTCAGACCGGAGTGCTGGCCGGCGGCGGACAGGTGGTGCTGGAGACCCGGCTGTGGGACAGCGCAAAAAATAAAACAACCTCCATGCGGGGCAAGGAGGAGGCCCATGATTACCGGTATTTTCCGGATCCGGACCTGGTGCCCCTGGTGATCGACGAGGCCTGGATCAACGAGGTCCGCGCAACCCTTCCGGAGCTTCCGGACAAACGGATGGCTCGGTTTGTCGAGGCCTACGCCCTTTCCGAATACGACGCCAGGGTGCTGACCTCCAGCCGGGAGCTTGCCGATTATTTTGAGGACTGCGCCAAGCAGGTAAAAACCCCCAAACTGGCCGCCAACTGGGTCATGGGCGACCTGCTGGGGTTATTAAACGCCGAGGGCAAGGAGATTGACGCGTCTCCGGTGCCCGCATCGCAGCTGGCGGAGCTTTTAAGGCTGATCGAGGACAACCTGATCAGCGGCCGGATCGCCAAAACCGTGTTTGCGGAAATGGTCAAATCCGGCAAGGCCCCCATGCGGATCGTCGAAGAAAGAGGGCTTGTTCAGGTGACGGATGAATCCGCCATCAAGGAAGCGGTGGACAGGGTGCTGGCCAATAATCCGGGCGAGGTGGAAAAATACCGGGGCGGCAAAACCAAGCTTTTCGGATTTTTTGTGGGACAGGTGATGAAGGAGACAAAGGGCAAGGCAAACCCCCAGATGGTTAACCGTCTGCTGAAGAGAAGGCTTGGCGGTGTATAACCTTCGTCATCCGGTTTGCGTTCCCCCCAGAAGCATAAACCCGATGACAAAAAAGAAGGCCGCCAGCAGAAAGATGAGCTTGGCGATGATGGCCAGGGTTTCGGCGTGGTTTTTGGTTTTTGAACGGGGCGTTTTTTTTTGCCTGTTCTGACGTTTATACATAATATTGCCGGCGATCCAGACCAGGATGCCTAAGACCAGACAGATCAACGCCAGGTAAATAAACAGCATGGCCGTCTCCTTGATTATGGCCGTTTGATCAGGTTTTTTCGGCCGGGGTTGTAGATGGCGCCTCCCTCTGACAGGTAGGCCTGGTGCACGGCCGCCGCCTCTTTTCGAAGCACGTCCCGCACAACCGCGATGCCGCGCGCATTTAGCGCGGATACCCAATCCGATGGTTTAGGCCCCTCGTCAAAACCGATCGCCTCGGCGTCCTCGGCCCTTGCCCCGCACACCAGCCGATTCACCCCGGACCAGCAAACCGCGCCGAAGCACATGGCGCAGGGTTCGGTGCTGGTAAAAAGATCATAGTCAAACCTTCCGCCGTCGCCGATGGCGTAGCGCATGAGCGTCTTCTGGGCCAGGGCAATCGCCACAATCTCGGCATGCAGCACCGAGCATTGGGCGGAAATCACCAGGTTCACGCCCGGCGCCACCAGGCGTCCGGTTTTTTCAAACACGGCGGCGGCAAACGGCCCGCCGGTTTTGTTCGCCACGTTCTGCTGTGAAAGCTGAATCACAAACCGCATCCGCTCCGCCATTTCGGGAAACGCATCGGGTGTTTTTTCAAGCAGGGCCGCGACCCAATCGGGCAGCCGGATATTGAGTTCAGGGGGTTTTATTCGAAGGCTCACGGGGATCACTTTTTCCGAAGGTTCGCGTTTAATTCCGCTGATGCATGAGTAAAAAGTCGGCTGTGAGCGAGATTGAGTCTTTCGGGGATGTAAGCGGTTGGCATTGAATGCGTTAAAAATGGCAAGCTGTTTGAGGCGCTTGCGCCGAGTTCTTGCCATTTAGAATTCAATGCCAACCGCGCCCCGAAAGCCTCACGAAGCGAACAGTTGAACTTTTTACGGCTCCATCAATTCCTTTAGAATACCGCTTTTTTGGGCTTCATACTCTTCCTGATTGATGAGTCCCTCATCAATCAGCCCTTTTAAGAACCTCAGCTTTTCTTCCATTTGTTGTTTCTGATCCTCCCAGGTTTTTGTCTGGGGCGCTTGCCCGGACTTTTCGCCGGGGCCTTCTACCGGCGCTGTCGTGAAGTCTGCCTCCTGCTCCGGCGCGGTCAAGGGCGCCTTTTTGAGTTCATCCAGAGAGACTGCGAGCCAGACGGGGCTGGAATTGCCGCTTTTTGTCGGATGGGGGGTTGCATAGGGCAGTTGGGAGGTGACGGGCTTTTCGAATTTTTCGATTTTCAGGGGATCTTTGATGGGGATTTTTGAGGGCATTCGGCTGAACTCTTCCGGTTCCAGTTCATAATTGATAAGGCCAAACGCGATGTTTAAATATCCTTCGGGTTTGACAAACATCACCCCCTGGGTCTGGTGCCGTTTCGAAAAAAACAGGGTCCCCTCCTTGTTTTGGGAGATGAACGAGACGCGCTGGTCGGGGTTTGCCTTGGCCAGCGCATCGGCCAGGGCCGGGGCCAGGCGGTCGATCTCCACATCCTTGAAAACAGGGGTTTGGTGAGGCTTTCCAAAAAGTCCCATCCTGATTTTAGGATAAGAAAAACTGTTTAAAACGGTTTCCAAAAGAACCGCATCCAGCAGGCAGGGATGGTTGAATTGCTGGGCCACGATAATGCCCTGGTCCTCGCGATGCTCCAAATCCACGCTGCAGTATTCCTGTTCCACAACCGGCGACTTGACCCATTTTGCGGTGGGGGCGCATCCGTATACTAAAAGGATGACGCCGGCAAACATCAGAACAGCCAAACGTTTCATGGCATACCTCCCTGTCGGTTCAAAAGTGACAAGCATTTTTTTAACCCGTCTCCTGCGCAACCTCCCGGTCAAAATCCCCTTCCGCCAGCGGGTTTTTCATCTGGGACGAATCCGGCAGGTATTTTTCTTTAAATGTTTCAATGATTTCATCGATGGGAACATCGGCGAACTCCCCGCGGTAGTTGAGGTATTCCATGTGCTTGTTCCCTTCCAGATCAAACGGATGGTATATGGAGTCGTTCAGCCCGTCGAACTCAAGGGTTCGAATGCGGAATTTTTCGCACAGCTCGATGTTGAAGGCCGGCGTCGCTTTGACCCAGGCGCCGTTGAGATAAATCGCGGTGTAACCGTGCCAGTAAAAAATGTCGGTTTTCATATACTGCCGCATGCGCGCCGTGGACAGGTGGTTCCGTATGTCGGCAAAGCCCAGCCGGGCCGGAATGCCCATCATCCGGCAGCAGGCGGCAAGGAGGATGGCCTTGGCCACGCACCATCCCCGGCCGGTTTCCAGGGTGTGGCTCGCCCGAAGCCCGTTAACCGACAGATCGATGGCATAGGGATCGTAGCGGATGGCGTCGCGCACCGCGTAGTAAAGACGGACCGCCTGCGCCTTTGCATCGCATCCCGCTCCGGCCTTTTTCCTGGCGTATACCATGACCGACGGGGCATCGCTGTCGACGGTCGCCGAAGCCTGAAGGTAGTGTTCCATGTTCTGGTTCATGCGGTTTCAAAAATTTTTTTAATGTTTTTGCCAAAAACTTTTTTTACGGATATCCTCTTATAACAGAACCGCGTCCCCTTTCCAACTTTATTTGCTTCTAACACTTGTTTAAATTTTTCTTGTTTTTTAAACAAGAGGTAAGGCAACATAAATATTTCTGTTTGAATGGACACCCCATTAGGGACAGGCCGCAAAGGATGATGGAATTTGATAACAGCCCGAATAACCGGGTACAGCGCCGGACGATATCGGTTTCCACTTATGGGTATGACGGGGAATCGATTATTGTCGAAGGCCGGCTGACGGATAACCGATTTCGACCCACCTATTACCTAAACGGCGAATTCCGTCCGCCCGGCATTGTGCATGACATGGTGGTGCGGATGCGGGTGAAGGGGCCGGATCTGGTCATCGCGGATATCGACGTGGAGATGGAGACCGTTCCCCGCGAGGACTGTCTGGAGACTTTGAATTCCCTGGCGCCGGTAAAAGGAATAAAAATTCGGCACGGGTTTACCGAAAGGGTGAAGGCAGAAGTCGGCGGCGCCAAGGGCTGCGCGCATCTTTTGGAGCTTCTTCTGGCCATGGCGCCGGCCACGGTGCAGGGCGCCTGGTCCGCGGTTGCCCAGAAGCCGGTGGATATTTCCAGCTTCCCCGATGCGGCCACCGCCTTTCTTCAGGATACCTGCTGGGTGTGGCGTTCGGATGGGCCGCTGATGCAGGATTTGAAGCAGGAGATAAAAAAACGCCGCTCCGCCAATGAGGATCATAAAGGGAAACCGGTTTGACGCAAACTGTTTTGCATAAACCTTAAGTTTGGAAAGGAAGGAACCATGGCACAACTGATCGCAGACCGAAGGGACGTTGATTTTGTTCTCTATGAACAGTTCAAGATCGAGGACCTGCTCAAACACGAGCGCTACCGCGACATGAACCGAAAGATGTTTGACATGATCATCAACGAGGCGCGCAACTTTGCCATCAAGGAGATTCTTCCGGTGGCCCCGGAAGGAGACCGGATCGGGCTGGTTTTTGAAAACAACCAGGTCAAGGTCCCGCAGTGTTTTCACCGGCCCTACAAGCTGATGTGCGAAGGCGGATGGATCGCCATGACCGAGGACCCGGAGATCGGCGGCCAGGGGCTTCCGTTTACGGTGGCCCAGGTGGCCGGGGAGTATATCGTGGGGGCTGACTTCGCGTTCGGCGCCTTCGGCTTCGCCACCCATGGTGCGGCCAAGATGATCGAGGTGTTCGGCACGGAAAAGCAGAAAGAGCTTTTTTTGGGCAAGATGTATTCCGGGGAGTGGACCGGTGACATGGTGCTCACCGAGCCGGAGGCGGGTTCGGATGTGGGCGCCCTGACCACCAGCGCCGTAAAGAATGCGGACGGCACCTATTCCATCAGCGGAAACAAGATTTTTATCACGGCGGCCGAGCATGATCTGACGGAGAACATCATCCATCCGGTGCTGGCCAGGATCGAAGGCGCGCCTGCCGGGACAAAGGGCATCTCGTTGTTTATCGTCCCCAAGATCTGGGTGAACGATGACGGCAGCCTGGGGGAATCCAATGATGTAGTCTGCACCGCCATCGAGGAGAAAATGGGGATCCATGCCAGCCCCACCTGCCAGCTCGCCTTCGGCGGCAAGGGCAAGTGCCGGGGTCTTCTGCTGGGCGAGGAAAACAAGGGAATGCGGGTCATGTTTCATATGATGAACGAGGCCCGGCTCGGGGTCGGCGCCCTCGGCCTTTTCAACGCCTCCTGCGCCTACCTGCACGCCCTCAACTACGCCAGGGAGCGGGTGCAGGGAAGGGACCTGGCCGACATGTTCAACAAGGAGGCGAAACCGGTTACCATTATCCATCATCCGGATGTCCGGCGAATGCTGCTCTGGATGAAGGCCTACGTGGAAGGGCTGCGCAGTTTCGTCTATTACATTTCCTATCTGTTTGACCAGGAGACCTGCGCTTCCGATGAAACGGAAAAAACCAATATCTCGGATATGATCGAGCTGCTCACTCCGGTCATCAAGGCCTACTGCACGGATCGCGGGTTTGAGTGCACGGTGGTGGCCATGCAGGTCTACGGCGGCTACGGTTACACCAGGGACTATCCCATTGAGCAGCTCATGCGGGATTCCAAGATCAATTCCATCTATGAGGGGACCAACGGGATTCAGGCCATGGACCTTTTGGGCCGGAAGATGGGCATGAAAAAGGGAGCGGTCTTTATGAATTTTCTGGGCGAAGTTCAGAAGGTCATTGCCGCCTCCCGGGAAACAGCCGGTCTGGCCGGCCTGGCCGAAAACCTGGAGACCGCGGTGAACCGTCTCGGCGGGGTGGCCATGCATATCGGAAAAACCGCCATGTCCCCTGATTTCAGGGTGGCGTTTGCCCATGCCACCCCGTTTTTGGAAGCGATGGGGGATGTGATCATGGGTTGGATGCTTTTGTGGCGGGCGAATGCGGCGGCTGCCGGGCTTGAAAAGATCGTTGGGGATGCCCAGGGAGAGGAGCGGGCCCAGAAAATCGAAAAGAACAAGAACGCCGCTTTCTACGAGGGACAGATCAAATCCGCGCAGTTCTTCATTGAAACCATCCTGCCGGTCACCCTGGGAAAGATGAGCGCCATTGAAGGGGGCTGCAAGGCGGTTGTGGAAATCCCCGAAAGCGCTTTCGGCGGTTGATGGAATGGGCATTGATAAGGAATCCGGCGTTGCGCATCGCCGGATTCCTTTAAAACAGCAAAAACGACGGTCCAAGGGCGGGCCGTCGTTTTTTATTTTCGGCGTCAGTTGTGGAAAAACCGGCGGAAATTGGAACAGGCGGGCTATTCGGATATTTTACTGAGGCTTGACAGGTACGAGTGAAGCATTTTCTGATGGTCGGTATCTGTCATCTCGTCGGGAAGTTTTTGTTGCGCAAAGACCATGGCCGCATCCACCAGTTCCGCCATAAACCGGTTCCTGGCCGAGATGATCCGCGTGTGGGCCTTTTTTTTCTCGGCCTCCAGCATGTTTTTGCTCAGCTCCCTGGCGTCATCGATGATTTTCTGCTTTTCGCGTTCCCCATCCATGAGGGTCTGTTTTTTGATTTCTTCAAACCGCTGGCTGCTTTCATGGATTTTTTTTTGGGTCTGTCGGATCTGTTCAAGCAGGGCGTTTTTTTTGGATTCCACCTGATCTATCTCTTTTGCCACCTCGGCCTGCTGTCCCTTGAGGAAATTCATCAGCGGGCCCCTGCCGTATTTGACGATGAAGAAAATCAGGATGCCGAAGTTGATCCATCGCATGATCAGGTCGTAGAGGGGCCGCCATGCCGCGGCCTCTGCCGCTTCAGCCGATGACCCCATGAGGCAGAGGACAAGCAGGCCGGAAACCAGCGCCAGACAAAAACGGGAATGGGTTTCGGATTTATTCACTGTTCATCCTCCGATCCAGAACCCGTTCCATGATGGTGACCGCCAGTTTTTGAGATTCATCCATAAGGGTTTGCCTGGCCCGGTGGATCTGCTGATCCACCTCCTCCTGGACAACGGCCTTGTGCTTGGCAATCTCTTTTTTGATCTCGGTGATGATGTCGTCCGCCCGGCGCGATCCCGCCTCCTTTAACGCTTCCCTTTGCTGTCTGGCCTCTTGAACCGCCGCCACTTCGTCCCCTCTTATTTTCGCGTTTAAATCCCGCAGATGGTTTTCGGACTGCTGGATCTCGTCCTGAAGGGAAAGGATATGCGCATCCCTGGCCTGCATGGTCTCCCGTAAGGGGCGGAACATGATCCGGTTGATCAGAAACAGGAAGATCAAAAAGGAGACCAGCTCAACGAAAAGGGTCTCGTTGATGCTGATCAGCGCGATATTACTGATGACGTGCATTGCCGGTCTTTTTGCCCAGGATCGGGTTATACGACGAAAAGCAGCAGCAGCGCGATCACCAGGGAATAGATGCCGGTGGACTCGGAGACCGCC
This sequence comes from uncultured Desulfonema sp., assembly GCA_964522535.1. Taxonomy (GTDB): domain Bacteria; phylum Desulfobacterota; class Desulfobacteria; order Desulfobacterales; family Desulfosalsimonadaceae; genus DYLE01. The sequence goes on along the minus strand of CAZFWD010000214.1, from coordinate 9,110 downwards.
TGACCGACCAGCATGGTCCGCGTCAGCAGCCCGGCTTCCTCGGGCCTGCGGCCGATGGCCTCACAGGCCTTGCCCGCGGCAAACCCTTCCCCGACGCCGGGGCCGATGGCGCCGAGCCCCATCGCAAGGCCCGCGCCCAGCATGGCAAGTGCTCGAATAAAATCTGGACCGGTGATATCCATAGCTGATTGTCCTCCTGTTAAACGGTTAAGGTTAGTAAAAGCGCGACCACCAGGGAATAGATGCCGGTGGACTCGGAGACCGCCTGGCCAACCAGCATGGTCCGCGTCATCAAACCCAGGGTTATCGGGTTTCGAGCTACCGCGGAAACCGCCTCCCCCGCGGCGATCCCTTCGCCGATACCCGGTCCGATGCCGCCGAATCCCATGCAGATGCCGGCACCCACCAGGCTGCAGGCGGGGATGATATGGATCTCCGGCGGCAGGGATTTGAACAGCAGCAGCAGGGCGATGAGAAACCCGTAAATCGCCGTGGACTGGGCCACCCCGGCACCGATCAGCATCAGTGTGTTGAGATGGCCGGATACCTTGGGTTGTCGGCCCATGCCCTGGCAGGCGGTTCCGGCCGGAACCCCGGCGCCCACGCCGCACCCGATCGCCGAAAGCCCCATGGACAGGCCCGCGCCGATGTAGGCCCATGCGGTGAGCAGCGGCTTGCCTTCCATCGGGCTGAACAGCAGCAGCATGGCGACCACCAGTCCGAAGATGCCGGCGGTTTCCGCCACCGCTTGACCGACCAGCATGGTTTTTAGGATATCTCCGATCAGGTTGGGACGGTAGGACAGGGTTTCATTCGCCTTGCCCGCGGTGTAGCCTTCTCCGATAGCGGCCCCGATCGCAGCGAATCCCACCGAAAGACCGGCTCCCATCACCGCCGCCGCCTTGATCCACTCCATTTCCGTCATGATCAGTTGACCTGCACCGAGATATAGACCAGGGTTAACATCGTAAACACAAAGGCCTGAATGGTCCCCACAAACAGTCCGAAAAAGGCGTTCAAAAAGGGCGGAAGCACCAGACTGTAAACCAGATAGGAGACCACCAGGATGATGATGGAGCCGCCCATGATGTTTCCGAACAGACGAAAGGAGATGGAGACCACCTTTGCCAGCTCTCCGATCAGGTTCAAGGGCATCATGAAAAAGATCGGTTCAAAATAGCCTTTGATATAGGTTCTTATCCCTTTTTTCTTGATCCCTGCGTAATGGGCGATGAAAAAGCCCATTATGCCCAGGCTCAAGGGGGTGTTGAGGTCCTTGGTCGGTTCTTCCAGGTGCGGCACCACCCCGAACCAGTTGGAGATCACCAGGAACATGAACAGGGCGCAGATCAACGGGGCATAGCGTTTGGCCATGTCCTTATCCAGGGCATCCTCGGTCAGTGCGTAGAACTGATCCACAAAAAGCTCTCCGATCACCTGAATGAGGCCGGGAATGATCCCCTTTTTTCGGGTCGCCAGGTAGCCGAAGACAAGCAGCCCGCAAATGACCAGCCAGGTCATGAGAATGATTTCCAGGTTAAAGGTCATCTCATGGCCGAACAGGGGGACAATGAGCTGATGAATTTTTCCGAGGTCTTCCATAACCGGTCAGGAAATATATTTTTCGTGCCGTGACGGGTATGCCAGATGACGTATCTGGTCGGCCAGGATAAGGATCTGGATCATAAACAGACCGCAGATTGTGGCCGTCAGGTTGAACTGCTCTGTTTTCAGGGATAACAGCAGGGGAATGGCGAGCAGGGCGTAGCGGATTAAAATGGAAATTCCGGAAATCAGGGTCGCCCGGTTCCGGGATACGCCGAGCCGAAACGGCAGGGTTTCGGCCATGAGCACCAGGTTGAGCACGCTGAAGAGGCTCCCTAGAATCAACCCCTTTCCGATGGGCTTGAGGTCAAACAGGATAAACACCAGACCGATACACACGGCAACAAAGATTGCCGTCTTACCGTATCTTTTTTCCGTTTCGCGGATCTGCGCCACCGGTTTATTGTGTTTCATCTTTTTTTTCTATGATTTCAAGTATCTGTCGATAAACCACGACCCCGCCGCCGATGATTCCGAAAATGATAAACAGGGTCGTGAAGATCCCTCTGGTCCCCAAATGCTTGTCGATGTAGAGCCCGACAAAAAGGCAGAAAATAATACAACCGGCCATGGTAAGTCCCAGTTGTGCGACAACCTGCAGGTGCTCCGCCCACGGCCGATTCTGTTTATAATTAAAAAAAGGTTTTTTCCGCATCGGCTCCGGTCAGACGATGTCCATAACAGACCCCTGATTTGATGGTCAAGGAATTATTTGCGGAACAGTGGGAAACGGAACATGATGTTAATAGACCCAGTCGCAGATCCCCAGCCCAATGATGTTGCCGATGATCGCGACGGCGTATAGGAAACTCACCATGGCGATCTTGCTTTTGATGGATTTCAAGGCGACCACGATGATGCAGGCCACATAGAAATGGAGGTAGCCGAACAGGAAGATCAGCCAGACCCCTTTAAAAGAGAGGTTCCACAAGCGGTATTCCCATACCAGGTGGCCGCCGATGTTGAGCAGGCATTCCACAAACACACAGAATATCGCATAGCCGATGGCCCAGAACCATTGGTTCGGGAGTCCTAAGATTTTTTCAGACCGGTCTTCCGACAGGGTATTGTAAAAGATGATGCCGGCGATGGCGAACATGAACATGATTTCGATGTTCCAGCCCACCATGGTCCGCAGGGCCGTGGGGCCCGGGGTGGTCCAGACCGCGGAATGCTGGGTGAAGTGAAAAACCCATCCGTTCCAGGTCTCGTTGATAAAGTCCATGCCGAACAGGGTCAATCCGCAGAAAATGGCGTTCCAGTCCCCGGTCTGCCGGGCCTTTTTATACTCGCTGGCGTAGATGTAGAATACAAAGGCCAGCAGGGGAATAACATACCATTGAATGGTGGACAGGTCCCTCAACTGATGAAGCGCTTGTTCCGATGCGGGTGTCATTTGTCGACTCCTTTAATGAAGGTTGATCTTAACGGGTTTCCGGTACTCACGAATATGAATACCGATTGACAAGGAATGCATCGTCCGTTGTTTGTATGGAAAGATGGCGGATCGGCAACCGTTTCGGGTTATGCGGCGGCCAGGATATGAGGAATAATTTTTTCGAGCTGAACCTGCATGAAATATCCGTTCCCCTCCGGCGACATCAGGCCGATAAACCGGTAGTTTCCCTCCTTGTAGACGTCAGAGGACATCATAATGATGCTGCCCTTTTTGGTGTGGACCGTGAACCCGCTACATTGCTCGAACCCTTTTTGAATGACGGTCCTTGCACAATGGGCCATCAGATCGTTGAATTCGGATGAAAAGGCCTTAAAGTCAACCGGCTCGCCAGCGCTGTCTGAGGCGATAATCTCACCCTCGGGGTTTAATACGGCCAGCCCCAGGTACCCCTTGATCGTTCTCAACACGCTGGCATGCCGCCGCAGGGCGGTTTCCAGCTTGGTTTGACCCGTGGTCCCGGTTTCCGGCGGTGGCGCCGCGGTGGCGGGGGATTTTTGTTTCCAGGTGGCTCCGGCCAGATCCATCAGGTTGGTGTGAATTTTTCGGGCTTTCCGTTTTGCCGGAAGTTCCGAAAAGGTGATGGTCACGCCGTCCCATTCGGCCATCTCCTTTGCCGCTGCGTCCCCGGTTTTATCATTATAAATCGCATCTAAGAGGACACCGGAATGAAAGTACATAAACCCCTTTTTTTTGCCGCCGCTCGCAACATCCATGCGGCAGGTCTTATCGCTTAGGGCTATCAGGGGAAGGAAGTGTTTCAGGGTCATTCCCTTTCGGGTCTGCCCCTCATCCTTAAGGGTTAAGCCCACCACGATCATTGATGCGAGGGTTCCGAATTCAAAAGGCTTTTCAAGGTAGTAGAGGAGGGCTTCATGACCCGTGCGGTCGACGAACCAGGGCCTGGGCTGCCCGGGCGCAAGCATCACGATGCAGGGGGTGGCGCGATGGTTTCGGGTCATGTGGGCCAGCAGCTCCACCCCGTCCATATCGGCAAGGTTGATATCGGTTACAAAAACCGATATACTCATTTGAGCCAGCGTATCAATGGCGGTCTTTCCGTTCAGCGCGGTTAACAGCTCAAAGTGATGTAACTCCTTGAACCCCTGCCGGATTGTGTTAAGCTCGTTGCGGTCGCTGGTCACGATGAGTACTTTGTCCATGATCACCACCCATGGTCTGCTGAATGCGCTTTTAGACGCTGATGATGCGGCCCGGGTTCAGCGCATGGTTGATATAAAAATGTGGTTTTGCTGAGTACTCGGGTGCGTTCATTATAACTATTTTAATTAACGGGAAATAGTTTGTATGTCAATACAATTTTACTTAAACCCGGCAAAACCCTGATGAAACATGCCGGAACACGGTGATTTCAAGGGATGAGACGTTTTTTGCAAACAGCGGTTTTCCTTTTTGGCACCGTCCTTATTTTTAATTTTTCGATAGTATACGCAATAACGTTTAAGATCGCAAGCTATAACGTGCAGAACCTGTTTGATCTTAAAACGGAGGGTACGGAATACCCCGACTATATCCCCGACGGCCCTTCGGGCTGGAACCGGAAGATGCGTGACATCAAACTGGGCCGCATCGCAAAGGTCCTGGCCGATCTTGACGCGGATATCCTCTGTTTGCAGGAGATCGAATCCAAGACGGCTTTGGTGCTTTTGAACGAAGGGCTGCGCCGAATGCATAAGGGCTATCCTTACGCGGCGATCGCCCGGGAAGGCTCTTCAGCCACCCGCTGCGCGGTGCTGTCCAGGTTTGAGGTTTTAGCGCACGAGGAGATTGGTGAGGGCGGCGAAGGACCGCGCAGTATTTTAAAACTGACCCTAGATGTCGAAGGCCGTCCTCTGATCGTTTACGTGAACCACTGGAAATCCAAAACCGGCCCCGAAAGCATGCGGATCCCCTATGCGCAAGCGCTTGCCGCGAGCCTTCAGGCCCTGGCGCCTTCCCATGAGTTCATCCTCATCGGTGACTTCAACTCGGATTACGATGAGTACCGGACCTTTCAGAGCGAAACCCGCTTAAACGATACCGGCGGTATCACCGGGATCAATCATATCCTGGCCACCCTTCAAGGAGGTCGCCTGGTCGATGAACCCGCGCTGATAAACGGGAAAAAAAATCAATACCTCTATAACCTCTGGCTGGAACTCCCAGAAGAAAGGCGCTGGTCAACGGATTTTTTTGGGAAGAAAAACAGCCCGGACAGCATCCTTCTTCCCAAATCCATGTATGACGAAAAGGGGATCGCCTACATAGATAACTCCTTTGACCGGTTTGATCCGGATTATCTGTTTAACGAGGGCAGGATTCATCGCTGGCGGCAGGCGGACGGCCGGGGCCGTCATTTCGGGGAGGGGTATTCCGATCACCTGCCGGTTTTTGCCTGGTTTACCACGGATGCCTTTCGGCGCACTTCAGCAGGCGTGCCCATTATGCCGGTCGCAGACCCGGTTTCCATCGCGGGTTTGTATGAGACAAAGACCGGCGATGTCAATTGCCGCGCGACGGACTGCGTGGTGATTTACAAGGAGGGCGAAAACGCCGTGATCAAACAGAAAGACGGCCGGGCGATATATGTCTACCGGGCCGCGGGTCAGTTGGAGATCGGCATGGCATATAACCTGACGGTGCGGCGTCTGAACCGGCATTACGGCAACCTGGAGGTCACCGATATCGCCGATATAAAACAGGTCGGCGGGCCGGAGGAGATCGGCAAACACCTCATATACGCCCCGGTGGCCGATCTCTCCGCTTCCCATCTGCGCAACGAGGTTATCGGCAGACTTTCCGGGACCTACAAGGACGGACGGTTGTTTTATGGCGAAGCAAAAAGCATACGGCTCTATTTTTCAAAGGGGGCGGCGTCTCCAAAAAACAATTCGTCGGTTGAAATCTCAGGCGCTCGAATCGGGTATCACCTGCATCCGGAAATCATCATCGAAAAAACCGGGCAGGTGCGCTGATTCGAAGCCGCTGGCCTTGAAGGGGAGGGCCGGTCTTTCTAAAAAATCGATTTGTATTTTTATCTGTCCGTGATACGGGGTAAAGCATTTCAATCCCGTCGCTCGTCGCGGTTAGGAATAAATGACAAAAAATTTTAAACCCTTGACACGAAAACTGAAACTGGCGCTCGGATCCATAGCCCTTGTTCTGGCTGCAGCGGCCGTTTATATCCTCATTCGGTATGAGCTGTTCCAGAGAACCATGCAATTGATCAACGAGGGCACGCCTACCGGGCTTTTTATCATTCTGATGCTGTTTCTGCCGATGGTGGGGGTTCCGCTCAGTCTTTTTCTTTTTGTGCTGGGCATCAAGTTCGGGCTGGTTCCCGGGCTGCTGCTGCTGGAGGCGGTGATGCCGGTTCATTTCCTGCTGGCCTTTGCCCTGGCGCATTGGGTGCGAAAACCGATTGAAGATTTTCTGATTCAAAAAAGGGGGTACCGAATACCGAAGGTACCCCCAAAGCGGGTGCTGCTTTTCAGTTTCCTGTTTCTCACCTTTCCGGCGTTTCCCTATGCCGTCAAGATCTATGGGTTGCCCCTGGCCGGCGCGCCGTTTCGCTACTGCTTCTGGTTGAACTGGGCCATTCAGGGGACCCTGTGCATTCCCTTTGTACTGCTGGGAAGATCCGCAGCGGATTTAAACTTTGTTCTGCTTGCCTTTACCCTGGCGATTTTCGTCGTGTTGTTTTTTGTCCTTCGCTGGATGCAGAATCGGTATCAGGCGTTTCAAAAGGAAAAAATATCCTGACGGGTTACGTGGGATGCGGGCGGGGAAGGGCGTGGCGCAGGGTCGGCCCTTCCCCCCATGGCGAATCAATGCACCATCGGGACCATCATGTTGTTGTGAAAGACATAGGCGATGAACAGAGCGATGGGCGGAATGATGATAAACTGGGCCAGAGCGTAGGAAAGCGCCGGCCGGCCGATTCCTTTGAGCTTTGAAAAATCGGTGATGATGCCGATGGCGACAAAGGTGAGCATGAACATCAGATGCCGCATGGGGCCGGCCACGGGGTTTGCGCCGATTTTCGCGGCATTCTCCAGCTCCGGCGCGATCAGGGCGATCCCTAAATACGCGAACCAGGCGATAAAATACCCGATCACGAATTTCGGAAATCGAAACCAGATTTCGGATACCGGCACCCGGGTCTGACCGGGATTGCGTTCCACCTTGTAAACCCAGATAATCGCCAGGATGAACGCCCAGACCCCGATGAACATGTCGATCCATATCTTGGTCATGATGGCCGCGGCCAGGATCCATCCCTTTTCCCAGATTTGTCCGTTTTCAGCCGCCCTGGCGACCATCATCTCGTCCAGAATGGCGCCGGTGGCGGCGTCGGCGCCGTCGGTTTTTACCGTCATTCCGGTCGCGGAACCCGCGACAATCGGCTGATCCGGCAGAATCGCCGTATAGAGCGGGGGCAGCAGCACGATCAGAAAGATGGTAAAGACCACCACCAGCACGGAAACGATGACCGGCACGATGGGACGGGAGCGGATGGCGCCGCCGGGGGCGATGGACGCGGAAACCCCGCAGATGGACACCCCGGAGGCCAGGGTCGCGGCCCATTCCCGGGGCAGCTTGAAAATCCTTCGGCTGACGGTGTAGCTGAGCGGCCAGAACAACAGGTAGGCGGCAAAGGTCGCCGCGGCGCCCGTGATGGCCAGTTCAAAGGCGTACCCGGCGGCGGACATGGATTGAATGCCCAGCTTGATGCCCAGATAAACGATGGCGGTTTTGATAAACCACTCGGGCTTGGCCGCCTCCTTTAAGAATTCGGCGAACGGTTTAAAAAAGTTGCCGATGATCAGCCCCACGGCCAGGGCGATCAGGTAGGCCGCGCCGCTGCCCATGGAAAGCCCCCAGGTGATCCCGTATTTCTCAAACTGGTTGCTCATGGCCGCGAGATGGGCGTTGCTTCCCAGAAACCAGATGGCCCAGGTGAGAAGGAAAAGAAAGGAGAAACCCAGAAAATACCGTTTCACATTCCATTTCATGGCGGCGGCGCCGATGCAGGTTAAAACGGTGAACACGGCGTAGGTGATCAGCAGGGAGACTAAGGGATGCAGGCCTTGATACGCCTTGCCGGCTACGACAATCCCCCGGCCGGGATCGACCCATGTTTTGGGCTGCGCCACCCAGCCCACCAGGTCGATGCCGGTCAGGGAAAAAAGCCCCAGGCCGACCATGATCAGACCGAGCCAGACCGACCACCAGTCTTCGCTGGTCCGCATGCCGGAATACCATTTTCGGTTAAGATGGGATGTTGTCATGTGGATGCCCTCCGGTGCTCGGGTTAAAGTTGAAACGTGAGGCGGCGGTTAAAATAATGGGACTGATAGGGCCGAATCCAGGCCGGAATCGCCTTTGGATCATACCCGATAAAAACGGTGATTTTTTTGCCCTTCTGGAACATTCCGGAATCCCGTAAGGCGGTTTGCAGGTTGTTTTCCAGTTCGCCCAGGGTGTTGCCGGACACGGACAGGTCGTTATTGCCGGCCGACCATTGGCGGCCGTCATGGATCAGGGCGAATTCCGCATCTGCTTTCATGATCCGTTCTCTTTTGAGCTGAATCCGGTTGTTTTAAAAACGAACGCCGGGTGTCAAGGCTTCAGGATGAACAGGTTGGCAAGGACGCCGCCGATAATGAGCATGCCGACGCCGAAGATAAGGGAAAACCACACCAGCTTTGTTTCCCAGGTTTCCCAGGGCTCGGGATCGTCGATGCTGATCCTGTCGGTGGATTGAATGACGGGGGGTTTTTTATTTTTTTCCATTCGGCCTGCTCCTTGGTCAGCGGGTTGCGGGTGATACCGGCGGTCCCCCGCCGGAGAATATCCATCTCAAGAGAGATTTTTAAGTTACGATTTCGATTTTGATTAAAGCAATATTGTCATTTAACACAAGATGTTTCATCCCGCAACAATAAAACCCCGAAATCCGCGATTAGCGTGCATTTTACAGGGAAAAAGGTTGAAAAACCTCGTTGATTCAAGTATATATGTGTTAACAGAACAACAAATATATTGA
>CAZFWD010000213.1:0-5158 GCA_964522535.1 uncultured Desulfonema sp. | reverse complement strand
GTCGAACTTGCCCACGCTGGTCTTGGGGATGGCGTCGATGAACACCACCTCTTCGGGAAGCTGCCATTTGGCGAACTTTGCCGCAAGGTGGCCGATGATGTCGGCCTTGGTGATTTTATCCCTGGCCTCGGGTCTGGGCACCACCAGGGCGACAGGCCGCTCCTCCCATTTGGGATGCGCCACGCCGGTCACCGCGGCTTCCAAAACCATTGAATGGGCCATGATCTCATTTTCCATATCCACCGAAGAGATCCATTCCCCGCCGCTTTTAATCAGGTCCTTGACCCGGTCGGTGATTTTGATGTAGCCCTCCGCGTCCATGCTGCCCGCGTCCCCGCTTTTCCAGTAGCCGTTTTGGGTGAAATTGGATTCAGACCCGGGCGCGTTGTAGTAACTGCCGGTGATCCACGGTCCTCGAATCAGGATCTCTCCCGTGGATTTGCCGTCCTGGGGAAGCGTCTTGCCTTCATGATCCACGATCTTTACGTCCAGGCCCACCACCGGATACCCCTGTTTGCGTTTTAAATCCCATTTCTGCGCCTCGGAGAGCTCCTTTTCTAGCCAGGGTTTTAAGCGGTTGATGGTCACCAGGGGGGTGGTTTCCGTTGCGCCGTAGGCATGAACGATCTCGGCTTTGGTCATCTCATAAAACCCCTTCATCATGGCCAGGGAGGGTTCGGATGCCCCGGAAAGAAACCGGGCCCCGGTCAGGTCCGGCTTTTTGTCGAGCTTGCGCACATATTCCAGCATGGGCATAAACAGGGCCGGAGCCCCGGCGGTTGCGGTCACCCCCTCGCTGACCAGGGGCTCGGCCAGGCTTCCCAGGTCCGCGATGTTGTACATTCCCGGAAGCACATACTTTGCGCCGATCAGAAAGGCGGCATGGGGCATTCCCCATCCCAGGGCATGAAACATGGGGACAAGCTGATAAAAGCAGTCCCGGCTGGTCATCTCGGCGTTGTTCCCGATGGTCATGGCGTGAAGATAAACGTTGCGATGGGAGTAATAGACCCCCTTGGGGCGTCCGGTGGTGCCGGTGGTGTAGCAGGCGCCGTAGGTCGAGCGTTCATCCAGCACGGGCCAGCGGATCTCCGGGTTTGCTTGTTTCAAAAGATCTTCATAGGAATACACCGGTGAGAGGGAGGTCTTGATCTCGGAAAGCGGCCGGTCCGTGATGATGATATACCCCTTGATGCTTTTGCAAAGGCCGGCGATTCCTTCGGCAATGGGGATTAAGGTCTCGTCCACGATGAGATACTTGGCCTCTGCATGATTGATCACATAGGAAAGGTCCGGGGGAGACAGCCGAATGTTGATCAGCAGCAGGACCGCGCCGATGCCCGGAATGGCGAAATACGATTCCAGATGCCGATGGGTGTTCCAGTCGATGACCCCGATCCGGTCGCCGACCTGGGCGCCGATGCCGGTCAGGGCATTGGCCAGGCGCTGGACCCGGGCGTAGGTGTCTTTATAGGTGAAGCGAAGCCGGCTGCCGTCCAGCCGAATGGAAACCACCTCCTGCCTGCCGAAGGTTCGGGCCGCGTGCCGAAGGATGTTGATGACGTTTAACTGGTAATCGTCCTGGGATGTGGCCGGAAAGCCCATGATCGGTTTGCTGCTCATGCGGTCCTCCTTTAGAGATTGATTAAAGATGATGGAACCGTAAAATAAAATTTAAAGCGCCAGCCGGGTCCGGTCGATGATCTCCTGCTTCACCCCGCCCGGAAGGTCGTCGAAATAGGCGCAGAACCCCGCCACGCGAACCACGACGCCCGGATATTTTCCGGGATGGTCCTTTGCATCCGTCAGCATGTCGGGATCCAGAACGTTTAACTGCATCTCCATGCCGCCGGATTTAAAAAACCCCTCGGTCAGGGCGGTCATGACCCGAAGCCCCTTTTCACCGGCCAGGGTGGCTTTGTCAAACCTTAGGTTTAAGGCATAGCCGTTTACGGCCAGGGTGGAATCGATGCGGGCCACGGAATTCAGCAGGGCCGTGACGCCTCTCCGGTCGCATCCGTTGCAGGACCCCAGGGAGGCGGCGAAGGGCTCCCCGGCCTTTCTGCCGGACGGCAGGGCCTCGGTCCGGTTGCCAAACCCCACGTGGCAGGTGGAGGAATAGAAGCCGGGCACATACCTTCCCCCTCGGGTGTTGGTATATTTTGTCAGGGCATCATGGTAAATCTGCGCGGTGCGGGCGGCGTAGCGGTCCGGCACCTCCAGGTCGTTGCCGAACTTGGAGGCGTTTTTCAGATCGGCCTGAAGGGTTTCATACCCCGTAAAATCCGCGGCCATGGCCTCAAGCACCTCAACCAGGCTGTATTTTTTTCTTTCAAAAACCAGATCATGCAGGGCCGCCAGGGAATCGGCGGTATCAGCCACCCCCACCCCCTGAACCCCGCTGGCGTTGTACTGTGCGCCGCCGGCCGTCACATCCCTGTTGCTCTCCAGGCAGCCGTCCACCAGCATGGAGGAAAACGGCGTGGGGTGGTAATCCCGGTTGCCCTGCTCCACGATTTGCATATCGCCGATCATCCGGCCCACCATGTGATTGACCTGAACGGTCAAGGCATCCATCACGTCGTCCATGGAACCAAGCAGCTCCGGACGGGGTGTTTTCGCGCCGAGCCTGCGCCGGGATTTTATCCGCCTGCCGGCATTGATGGCGAGGATCAGGCAGAGCGGCAGGTTAAACAGGGCCGCGTCGGTGGAGAAAAAGCTTTTTCCGGGAAAGGAGGGCTCCACGCATCCGACGATGCCGTAGTTTCTGGCCTCCTTTAGGGGGAAGCCGTGCCGGACAATGGCCTCTATCGCGGGCCCGTCATTGAACAGGCCCGGCACCCCGTTTCCCATTCGGGCCACGTCCACGGCCCGGCGGACGTATTCCTTCGGCGAACCGGCATGCACCCGGGCCATGTAGTTGGGGTCCCTTAACCCGGCATGCGCCATCACATCCAGAAACATGTAGGTCAGGTCGTTGACCGCATCCTTGCCGTCTGTGTCCATGCCGCCGATGGTGGCCGCCTGGGCCACCAGAAACCCGCCGTGATACTGGCTGGTGCGTTCGGAGAGCAGAAACAGGTGCTCGGTGGTCTTTGCTGAAAAACTAAGCAGCAGATCAAAGGCCTGCTCGGGGGTGATCCGGCCCTGACTGATGTCCTTTTGATAATAGGGATACAGGTACTGGTCGATGCGGCCGAAGGATACCGCAGAGTTTAACCCCTCCAGGCAGACCGTCATGTGGGTAAGCCAAAGCGCCTGAAGCGCCTCATGAAAGGTTTTTGCAGGCGAAACAGGCACCCTGCGGCAGACATCGGCGATTCTGCGAAGCTCTTCGGCACGGACAGAATCCTTTTCTGTTTCAGCCAGGCGAGCGGCCTCGTCCGCCAGGCGCCGGGCAAAATCAGCCAGCCCCTCGCAGGCGATTTCAGCGGCCCGGCAAAGATCCCCGTCTTGCCCCTTGATGGAATCCAGGTATCCCCTGATGCCGAGCCGGATCATTTTTTCATAGTCCGGCAAAAAATGCCCGATGCCGCCGGCTTCGTTGATCAGGTAATAGGTGGCGTTTAACTGCTCCGGCACATACCTCAAAAACCGAACCCGGTGCCCGGCAAACGCCCTAAAAATCATGTTCCGAAACAGCCAGTAGGGGATCACCTTTGAAATCAGCTTGAAACGGTCCGGCCAGGAGATGGGATGGGGGGCGGTTTTGCGCTTATCGATCCAGAGCAGCTCTTCGCACATGTAGACCCCGGCCAGTTCGGGCTGAATGATGGCCGATCGCCGCTGGGTCCCCATGTTGCCCACGATCCATTCATCCGGCCAGATCCGCACCGATTTGTGCATCAGGATATGCCGAAGCGCCTTTGCCCGGCGGATGATCATGGGTTCTTTTTTGTTGTCATATTTTTTGAAGTATTCGGTGACCAGAAGCGCCCGTTCCGGGCAAAGGCAGATGGGCTCTGAAAGCAGGGCCTTTCGAATGCGGTGGAACCGTTCCGGCGGATGGGTCGACTGTTTTAAAGCAGGCTGACTTGCCATGTCGCACCTTTTATTAAAGGCTCAAGGTTTCATGTCCAAGTGGAATTACGACGAAATTATCCCCCATGCATGTCGGAAAGTCAAGCAAAGCGAAGAGGTTGCGTTTTTCAGCGATCCGGCAGAAAAGGCGGAAGCGGAATATCCATGGCATAGGCGATGGCGCGCAGGAGCTCGGCCTCGGAAATGGAAACGGTTTTGTCATAGAGCACGCAATGGGCGCAGGCTTCAAAGACCGCCTTTTTAACCCCGGGGGATGATGCCGCAAACCGGGATAGGGCCACATGCAGCGCCTGGAAAGGGATGCCTCCGATGGTCGGCATGTCGGCCTTTTCTGTTTTTAGCGGCAACACGGCAAGCCCGGCCCTGAAGGCCTTTTCGGCATCTTGCGGATTTGCATGCCCGGCAGCGGCCAGGGCGGAAATCAGGTTTACGCAGTCATCGGCCAGGGCCGTGATGCTTTTATACCTTATCTTTGGCGTCCTTGGTGTAAAAGCGGCCTCAACCCGGCTTACGATCACCTCTTTTACCGAAAATTCAAAAATCGACAACCGGTCATCGGCCGTGGCCAGGGCGTCGATATAGCCTTTTAAGGTTTCGTACTGCTGAACAGACATCAGCCGAAGCGCCGGAAGCGCCAGATCCAGGGTCGGCAGGCGCAGCCTGGGGTTTAAGTCTGTTAGGGCCTGATCCAGCTTTTTAACCTGGCGCCGCATTTCTAAAGGGGCTGATTTTTCAAGCAAGGCCGTCTGTTTTTCTTTTTCCTCGGCGTCCCTGCTTAAAAGCAGGGCACAGACCAGGGCGGAAGCGCCAAGGATTTCCCCGGCCGCTTCCTTTGCCGCGCTTGGAAGGGCCGCGAGAAAGGCGGCGCCAAGAAAAACATGGCCAGGCGTAATCTTTCCCACCTGTTGGATCACGGCCGGCGCGGACGCGGAGATACGGGATACGGACGGATTCAGGGCGTCCCACGCGGCGGCCCCGGCTGCAGCCTGCCGCTCAGGCACCGCTCCGGTTAAGAGTTCCGCCGCAACGGAAGGGTCGATCCGCTTGATTCGTTCGGCCAGGGGCGGATGGGTGGCAAACAACGCGCTCACGGCCTTTACGAAAAACATGTGGCAGG
>CAZFWD010000212.1:0-2630 GCA_964522535.1 uncultured Desulfonema sp. | reverse complement strand
ATTAAAATTTATATTATAATTAAAAAAATTATTGACAAATTGAATATCTATTCTATAAAACGAAAAGCATACAAACCCATTCCAACTATCAATCGGAGGGAGCATGGGAAAAAAATCAATCATTAGACCGGTGAAAAAAGCTACGGAAAAAAACCTCCAAAAAGAGGTTAATATTATCAATGGGGCGCTTAAGGTGTTTGGGGAAAAAGGCTTTGAAGGCACAACCATATCCGCCATCGCCAAGGCAGCCGAAATTTCCGATGCCACGGTATATGAATATTTCTCCTCCAAGGAGGAAATCCTTTTTTCCATCGCGGAATACTATACCAAAAAGGAATATGAGCGGGTAATGGCAATTGAGCCTTATGTGCACGGGGCGAGGGAAAGGATGCGCATGGTGATTCAGGTATACTTGGATTTTTATGAAAACAACCGCCTGTATACCTCGGTTGCCCTATTAACCCTGAAGGGGAGTCGTAATTTCTTGAAATCAAAGGCATACCTGGTCGTCCGCCAGGCCGCCCAAAGCATTGTTGATATCTATAAAGAAGGACTGGATCAAGGGGTTTTTCGGGATGACCTCGACCCCTACCTGGTGCGCAATATGGTGCTGGGATTTATCGAACACCTGACCATCCAGTGGTTGCTGCTTGGCCGGCCCCAAAGCATCTCAGTTTATCGCGACATTATTTTCGACATGGTAATGCGGGCGATTGAAAAAAGACCGGATGCAAACGCCATCGATCTGAAAGTGAGGGTGGAAGGATTGGAAATCCGCTCCGCCGCGTCCGGCACCTCTAATAAAAACCATAGGGAGGGATAAGCGGCATGGACGAAATCAGAGCCATAAACAACAGGATTTTGGACGTTAATTTAAGCGCTAACACCATCAGCAGTATCGAAATCGATGTCGAAACGCGCCGGAAATACATCGAGAAGATGATTCAAACCAATCTGATCGCCCCGATGCTTCTCACCCGCCTGGTATTACCGGAAAGGCTCAATCGAAAGCGCGGCCATGTCGTCACCCTATCCTCCCTCGGCGGTAAACGGGTGATTAAAATCAAAAGGCCGATAAACCGACAAAGAAGGGAGAAGAAATGAAAACAAAAGACATAAGGGTCAAGGTCCTTGGAATCGCCGGAACC
Organism: uncultured Desulfonema sp.; assembly: GCA_964522535.1. Classification (GTDB taxonomy): domain Bacteria; phylum Desulfobacterota; class Desulfobacteria; order Desulfobacterales; family Desulfosalsimonadaceae; genus DYLE01. Next base: position 1,482 of record CAZFWD010000212.1, on the reverse strand, counting down.
CCGATAAAAAACGGGAATTGTCAATACCAGCTTGAAGGGGCATTGAAACTGGCGGAGACCACCGGGCAGGCAACAACGGAACTCGTTCATCTTGGCGACTATAAGATCAATTTTTGTATTGGATGTGACAAATGCCTGCGCAACGTCCATAAACTCCAGGCGAAAGTCGGGTTTGATGTCTCCCCCGTTCCCATCGAGGGATACAACTGCTCGATTAAAGACGACATGAAGGAACTTCATCAAAAAATGCTTGACGCCGATGCCGTCATTCTCATGGCTCCGGTGTATATCGCATCCATTCCGGGGCAGGTGAAAACGTTTATTGATCGCTGCCGCACCTTTGTCCATGATTTCCGGCTGCAGGATAAAGTCGCTGCGGCAATGACGATCGGGTTTTTTCGGAACGCCGGGCAGGATAACGCACTTTCGCTGATGAGGACTTCCCTTTCCGCCCTGGGCCTCAATGTTGTCAGCTACGGGTCTGCAGCGGTTTCAACCCGGGAAGGCCTCGGCGTGCCCATACGCGAGACGCGGCATGCGGTTAAAGAGGATCTGGCAGGCGCTATCATGATGGACCTTGCTGTTAAAAAACTTGTTCGGACCGCCGTATACATCAAAGCCGGCAAACTGGCCCTGGGGGAAATAAAACCGGCTAAGGATAAGAATTGAACCCATCTTTCGGCGAAATTCATTTTCTTCCATATTTGCCAAGGAGCTGATCATGTCATTTACCATTCGCCAGGTTTGCCTGGTTGCCGATAAGCTTCAACCTGTTGTTGAAGATTTTAACCATGTTTTTGGGATTGAAAACTGTTATTCTGATCCGCAGGTCGCGTTCTTCGGCCTGGAAAACGCCCTTCTTCCGGTGGGCAGTGATTTTATTGAAATCGTGTCTCCCATTCGAGACAACACCCCGGCCGGTCGGTATCTGGAGCGGCGGCACGGCAACGGCGGTTACATGGTGCTTCTCCAGGCTGATAGCGAAGCGATACAGGCCTCTGCATTGACACGGGCCAAAGCAATGGGAATCCGCGTTGCTTTTGAAGTAACCCTTGAAACCTACCATTTGGTTCAGCTTCATCCGGCCGACACGGGCGGCAGTTTTCTCCAGATTGACTGGGATTCCCAAAACCAGCACACCGGATACTGGTACAATGCCGGCGGCAATCAATGGAAAAAATTTGTTAAAAAAGATGGGGTCGCTGCCATCACCGCAGTAGAGATCCAGTCTGAGAACCCTTTTTCCCTGGCGCATCGGTGGGGTGAGATCTTAGCCGTTCCGGTAGCCACCGGTAAAAAAGGTGATCTGGAATTGACGTTAAACAACGGTGTCATCCGCTTCGTCACACCTCAGGATGAGCGGGGAGAAGGCTTGAGCGCCATTGATGTGAAAGCCGTAAATCAAAAAAAATTACTGGCATCTGCCCGGGATCGGGGACTTGAAATTTTTAAATCTCAAGTCCTGATCTGCGGGATCAGGTT
>CAZFWD010000211.1:0-5560 GCA_964522535.1 uncultured Desulfonema sp. | reverse complement strand
GTGGTCCACCATTCGGGCATCATCAAAAGAGGGGATGATATACGGCGGTTCTGCAATAACTTGCAAATCTGTCAGCATGGGCATTTCAATGTCGGCATTGGTCGTGATGTAGGGGGTATAATACAATCCGCGCGCTTCAAGCGCATCGTTGAGCACCTCTAAAAAATCGATCACGACGGTATTCGCCTGCACCGGGTTGCCCGAAAGAAAATCACCGGGGGATTGAATATAAAATGTCGAGACCTCCTGCAGACCGATCACTTCAACATCGGCGTACATGATTTCATCAGCAAGGGCTTCAGCCCGGGCCCAGAAGTTGGTGTAAAGCATTGTCTGAAAAATATCAGCTACCGCCATGGGAACATCTAAGCCATAATTAGCAGGATCCGGATTTTCAGCCGCTTCCACGACCTTAAAGATATCCGCGCCTAAATACAGGTTGCGGGTCATGACCTTGATCCGGGGGGCCTTGGGGCCTGCAAAGGCCAGGGAGACCGGAGCCGCAAGGATCAGGGCCCCCACAAAAAGGCACATCAATTTTACGGTGAAAATTTTTTGAAGGCGTTTTTTCATGATGATTCCTCCTTTAAAATCGGCATTTAGGGTTTTGATGAAAAACCTGGTTACAAGTGCATGCTACCCCTTGGGCGTTGGTTTACGGCTCATCCGCCTCAACGGTGACGTCCCTCTTTAAACCCATGCAGCGGCCGGCGGGGCAGGTGCGCTTAAAAACTTTGTTTTTTTTCAGAACATACGTTATCATTTTTACGCTACGTCTTTCAATAAAAATAAAGGGACAAAAAAGAGCCACGCCATCGAAGGGGAGAAGCGATGAGAATCGAAAAAAACAGGTTTTTTTTGTTTTTGGTGGTTTTGGGGATGCTGCTTTGTTTTCAGGGGTGCGCCTCCCTCACGATGCCGCCCATGCTGAAGGCGGCAAAACAGGGAAACCTGGAGGCGGTCAAGCAGCTGCTCGATCAGGGGGAAGACCCTGATGTTGCGGCAAAAAACGGGGTGACCCCCCTGTTTGCGGCCGCGGGAAACGGCGATACCGCGATTCTGGAGGCGCTGATTCGACACGGGGCGAACGTCAACGCGGCGGTCTTTTCGACCTTTGTTTATGAAGGCGAGACGGTGGCTCAGGGGTGCACCCCGCTGATGGCGGCCCTGGCCGGCAATCATTCAAAGACCGTCGACCTGCTGCTGAAAAACGGCGCGGATGTCGGTCTGGCTGACATCAACGGATCAGGCCCCATGATCATCGCCGCGTCCCGGTGTACGCCGGTGCTCGTGGAAAAGCTGATTGCGAACGGCGCGGATGTCAATGCCGCGACCACCGAAACCTTTGAGTATCAAGGGGACCCGGTGTTCAGCGGCTCCACCCCGCTGATGGCGGCGCTTGCGGTCAAGCGTTACGAGAATGCCGCGATACTCATGGAACACGGGGCAGATGTCAAGGCGGTAAACAGCAGCGGGGTGGATGCCTTGATCATCGCGGCGGCGAACGCCAGCCAGGACATGGTCAACGCCCTGCTTGAAAAGGGGGCGCTTCCCACAGCAAAGGTCAATCAAGATTTTACGATTAAGGGCCAGCCGGTCGTCAAGGGGGCGACCGCTCTGCTGGCGGCGGCCGACACCGGTGAGGCCGAGATCATCAACGCCCTGATTCATGCCGGGGCGGAGGTGGATGATCCAACGGAAAACGGGGTGACGCCCCTGATGGTCGCCGGGGCAAAAGGCCACATCGAGGCGGCCAAGGTGCTGGTTTTTTACGGGGCGGATGTGAATGCGCGGACCACCGCGACCTTTCCTGTGGGAAAGGACATCGTGCCCAAGGGAACTTCCCCCCTGTCCATGGCCGCATTGGGCGGGAATTCCCGTCTGGTTCAGTATCTGATTTCCCGATGCGCGGATGTGAACAGCCGGGATGATGAGATTGGAATGGACCCGCTTTTTCTGGCCGCGACCATGGGGCATCTTGAAGCCGTCAAGGTGCTGATCGAAAACGGCGCGGACGTGTTTGCGGAGAACAAGGTGGGCACCGCCCACAGCACCGCTTACATCGGCGGCCACATGGAGATTGTTCGATGCATCAACGAGGCCCGAAAGGAGAAGAAAAACAGACCGTGACTTGCGGTTGATGCATTCGAAAAAAGCCGTCAGCGGGAGCGAGGCTTTCGGGCCGCAACGGCCGGCAACACCGGTTCAGTTTCCCGCCGCGGAAATCCGGTTTGGGGAATTCATCAGGCTGGTGATGGCGATCTCCCGGTGGGTGGTGGCAAAGTCGTAAAACGCCTGTGCTGCGTTTTCCGGTTTTTTTTCCAGAATGCTGTGATACCCCTGCCGGACATGGCCGATGATCGTTTCCATCTGGTCGGGCAGGTAGTTGATGGCCGCCCATTGAATCCGTTCCGTGTTGGGCATCAGTTCAAGCGCAATCCGTTCGATGAAGGGGTTGCCCGCCGCTTTTAAAATGGCGTATCCGAACCGGGTCACGCCGCTTAAGTAAAGGTCGAAATCCTTTTTCTCAAGGCTGTATTCAATCTGGGCCATGGCCTGCTTCAACAGATCGAGGGTTTCATAAGTCGCGTTTTGAGTGGCCTTGATCGCCACATACTGATAAATCGTGATCACCGTGTCATAGAAGTGCTCGATAAAATCGACGGACATCTCGGCCACCTGATAGCTGCCCTTGTCGGTCCGCTCCACCAGCCGGATCCGCTCCAGCATGTGAAGGGCGTCCCGCACCGGGCTTCGGCTGACCCCCAGCTCCTTGGACATTTGGGTTTCATAGATCAGTTCACCGGGCTTCAGCTCGTTTCGAACGATTTTCCGGCTGATGATATCAAAGATCTGATCGGATAAACTGTTCCGCGCCAGTGGTTTCATGATGGCTTTCCTGTTTTAATGGGGTGCCGTGCGTACCGGCTTTATTTCGCCCCAGGCGTTTAAAGGCGCTGCCTGGTCCTGTTTTTCAATCTTCAGGGTTCTCAGGCAGGCGGCTGTGGCCCGCAAGGCCGGTGTGTCCTCCATACCGAGGATGCTTTTCCCGCAAATATCATAGGAGCGAATGGTTTCATCCTCGGGGATTCGGCCTAAAAGCTCCAGCCCCGGGGGGATGACCGGCAGGGTGAATGCCTCTGTATTTCTAATCCGGTTGAAGATCAGGCCCGCCCGGGAATAATCAATGGCGGCCTCGGACACCTTTAAAATGGTTTCCGCCACGTAAATGGATTTGACGGAGGCGTCCGATACCAGGATCAGGCGGTCGACCCGTTTCATCACCCTGCGGTTGACCTGCTCCACCCCGGCCTCGCCGTCGATCACCACATAGTCGAAATGATCCGCCAGGGACGCGATCAAATCTTTTAAAATCTGGTTCACCTGGCAGTAGCACCCCTCGGTCTCCGGCCGGCCGATGGCCAGAAAGGCGATGTTTGCCTGCTCGCGAATCGCTGAAAACATCTCGTAGTCGAGCATCGACAGGATATCCTGCTTTCCGCCCGCGGTTTTTTTTTTTAAGCGGCGGATCAAATCGTTTCGAATATCATCCACGGTTTTTCCGGCCCGAACCCCCAGGGCCGTGGAAAGCCCTACGGCCGGGTCCGCGTCAACGGCCAGCACCCGGTTTTTCGAGTTTTCGGAAAGGAGCTTGACGATCATGGCGCTGACAGAGGTTTTGCCCACCCCTCCCTTGCCGCACACCGCCATCACGCAGGCGCCGGTTTTTTCTTCTTTATGCCCTGCTTCTTTTTTATGCATGGACGGCCTTTTTTTCCCTGGCCAGCCGGTTTCTCATGGCCCGAAGCTCCGCCACCCCGCCGCAGACATCGTTATACGGACAGGTGTCGCAGTCCAGGGAGAGCTCCTCCGCCATTTTATTCATGGCCCAAATGCGTTTCATGACGCTTTCGGCGATCGGCTGCATGGCCAGAACCTCCGGTTTTCCTGCGGTGATGAAAATCACCTCCACGGATTTGACATAGGCAAGCTGTAAAAACCGGTCGATGACGGCGCCGCCGAGGGTATTTAAGGAGAATCCATCGCGAACCGCTTCCCGGCTCACCCGGCTCCACTCCCGCAGGTACTGGGAGACCCCCCGCATCATGTATCCCTTTAGGCGAATATCGTAGCGCAGCAGCTCCATCTCCCGGTACCGGTCATAGCTGTTGTCTTCGTCAAAATTGTCCCCACCGGCGATTACGATTTTTCCGAACGAAACCTTCCGGCCGGTGAGCTCCGGCAGGTCCGGGCCCACCCGGGTGATCCGGCCGTTTTTTATTCTGTCCGGTTCGTTCATCCAGATCAGAAAGGCGCATGAGGCATCTTCGGGGTTGCCCAGCTCCACGGCGGTGTCCTGACCCAGCACCAGGTTATTGTTTCGGGATACGGGCCAGGCGGTTTTTCCGTCGTACAAATGCTCGGTCACGATGCCCTGCTGACGTTGTTTAGCAAGAAATTCCGTGATCGCCGCATAGGGTTCGTCAAACAGTCCCATAACACCCCTCACCCTGTTTTTTTAAGAACACCCGCTTTTTCCCGAGCATACAGGGCCGCGCCCAGGGCGCCCACGATCTGCGGGTCAACCCCGTCCAATGACCTCATCTCCACATTCAGCGCCTCGGAAAGTGCGGAAAACACCCCGAAATTTTTGGCGACCCCGCCGGTCATCACCACGTCTTTTTCCACCTCGATGCTTTTGGCCAGGGCCGCCACCCGTTTGGCCAGGGCCTGGTGAAGGGCGTGAATGATGTCACTGATTTCCTTTCCTTCGTTGACCAGGGAGATCACCTCGGTTTCGGCGAAGATCACGCACTGGCTGGAGATGCGCAGCTTTTCCGAAGACCGGGCGCCGATTTCCCCCATTTTTTCGAGAGGGATCTCCAGGGCCTCGGCCATGATCTCCAAAAACCGGCCGGTGCCGGAGGCGCATTTGTCGTTGTAGATATAGCGCACGACCTTTCCATCGGCATCCATGCGCGTGGCCTTGGCGTCTTGGCCTCCGATATCGATCACCATGCGGACCGAGGGCATGACGTGCCAGGCCGCCTTGGCGTGGCAGGAGATCTCGGACTCCACCTGGTCCACAAAGGGGACCTGCTCCCTTCCGTAACCGGTCCCGACGACATGCCCGATTTTGTCCATGGCCAGTCCCGCGTCTTCAAGGGCGCGCCGCATCACCGCGTTCGCGGAATCCGAGGGCCGGGTGAGCGCACGCATCACGGCGCTGGACAGAATTTTTTCATTCTCCATGATGACCGCCTTGGCGGTCAGGGACCCGATATCACACCCCGCGACAATCATATCATCCCCTTTTATTTGAGTTTATTTTTTCATCCGCCAGCAGGGCGGCCCCGATGGCGCCGGCGATCTGGGGATCGGCCTTTCGGGCTTTCTTGATCTTGACCCCCAAAAGCTTTTCAAGGGTGGAGAGCACTCCGAGGTTCTTGGCCACCCCGCCGGTCATCAGGACATCCGGTTCCGGTTTGACCGCGTTGACCAGAATCGCCACCCGGCCGGCCATGGCGGTGTTGATCCCTGCGCCGATATCCTCTACCGC
>CAZFWD010000210.1:0-10632 GCA_964522535.1 uncultured Desulfonema sp. | reverse complement strand
TGATCACGCCGATTGCGATGGAGAAGGAGCTTCGGTTTGCGGTGCGTGAGGGCGGCCGCACGGTGGGCGCCGGCGTGGTGAGTGAGATTATCGAATAGGGAAGAGATATACGGTTATGATTGCAAACACCAAGATTCGAATCAGGCTCAGGGCGTATGATCATAAACTGCTGGATCAGTCCGCCAAGGATATCGTGGATACCGCCAGAAAAACAGGGGCCAAGATCGTGGGGCCGATCCCCCTGCCGACAAACATAAACCGGTATTGTGTTCTGCGTTCCCCCCATGTGGATAAAAAATCAAGGGAGCAGTTTGAGATCAGAACCCACAAACGTCTTTTGGATATTCAGGATCCGACCCAGCAGACGGTGGACGCCCTGATGAAGCTGGACCTTTCGCCGGGTGTTGATGTGGATATAAAACTGTAGCAGGCTTTTGATGGCGGATATCATGAATGGCATATTAGGAAAAAAACTGGGCATGACCGCGTTGTTCTCCAACCAGGGGGATTATGTGCCGGTCACGGTGATTGAGGCTGGTCCCTGCACGGTCACCCAGATCAAGACCAAGGCGAACGACGGGTATAACGCCCTGCAGATCGGATTCGGCGAGAAGAAAAAATTAAAGGTCAACAAACCGCTGACCGGGCATTTTCAGAAAAGCGGGGATAAATGTTTTTCCGTTATTCGGGAGTTTCGTGTGAACAATCCCGACGCGTTTAAGCTCGGTCAGGAGATCACCCTGGATATGTTTTCCGTGGGCGATCGCGTCAAAGTCTCGGGAAACAGCAAGGGGCGGGGGTTTTCCGGCACGGTGAAACGCCACGGGTTCCACAGGGGGCCGAAGACCCACGGGAGCCGAAACTACCGTGCGCCGGGCTCCATCGGCCAGTGTGCGTGGCCGTCCAAGGTGTTTAAGGGTAAAAAGATGCCCGGCCGTTACGGGAATATCCGAAACACCATTAGTAATCTTGAGGTCGTGGATATTCGGGCGGCGGGCAACCTGCTGCTTCTAAGGGGCGCCGTACCCGGCCCGGCCAGTGCGATGCTGGAAATTAAAAAATTATAGCCAAAGGGATCGTCCGCAGACCCTCTTGAAACAGGGAAGGGTTTAAGAAAGCAGAAAGAGGCATAGCATGGCTGTTGTCGAGGTAAAAAATATAAAAGGGGAAAAGGTTTCCGATCTGGAGCTGCCGGACAGCATTTTCAGTGTGCCGGTCAATCCCAGCGTTCTCAACGAGATCGTGCGAATGCAGCGGGCCGCTCGAAGAAGCGGCACGGCCACCGTCAAAAACCGTTCGAATGTTTCCGGAAGCCGAAAAAAACTTTACCGGCAAAAAGGCACGGGCAGGGCCCGGCGCGGGGATATTAAAAGCCCGTTGCTGAGAGGCGGCGGGGTGATTTTCGGGCCTCATTTAAGATCCTATGCCTTTACGCCCCCCAAAAAGGTCAGGCGGCTGGCATTGCGGATGGCGTTGAGCAGCAAGCTGGAGGCCAACCTGATGATCGTGCTGGACAACTTTGCACTGGATCAGATCAAGACCCGGACCGTGGCCTCGGTGCTTTCCACCCTGAAGGCGGAAAAGCCTCTGATTGTGACTGATGCGAAAAATGCAAACCTGGAGCTTTCCTCGCGGAATATTCCGGGGGTGAAGGTGCTGCGGGTGGAAGGGTTGAACGTCTACGATATTTTAAACCATAAGAACATCCTTCTTCTTGCGCCGTCCATTAAGCAGATTGAGGGGAGGCTGGCCGCATGAAAGAATATACGATCATTCGAGCGCCCCTGGACACGGAAAAGACCAATATTCAGAAAGAACAATGCAATCAGGTGTCGTTTGAGGTGAACCCGTCCGCCAACCGGGTCGAAATCAAAAAGGCCGTGGAAAAGATTTTTAAGGTGAACGTGAAGTCGGTTAAGACGATGAATCGTAAGGGCAAGTTCAAGCGGACCGGCCGGATTCTCGGGAAGCGCAAGGACTGGAAAAAGGCGGTGGTGACACTGGCGCCCGGACAACGGATCAAGTTTTTTGACGGGGTTTAGCTGGGGGTAGCATCAATGGGAATCAAACAGGTTAAACCGACATCTTCAGGCCGCAGGGCCCAGGAGTTTTCGAGTTTTGAAGAGATTACAAAGACCACCCCGGAAAAAAGCCTTGTCCGGATTTTAAAGAAAACCGGCGGGCGGCATGTGGGCGGCCGGATTACCTGCCGGCATCGGGGCGGAGGGCATAAACGGTATTACCGGATCATCGATTTCAGGCGGGACAAGGATGGAATCCCCGCGCGGGTGGCCTCCATTGAATACGACCCGAATCGATCGGCACGCATCGCCTTGCTGAACTATGCGGACGGTGAGAAACGCTACATTCTAGCGCCGGTCAAGCTTTCGGTGGGGGATACGGTCATGTCCGGCGAGGCGGCCGATATTCGGCCGGGGAATGCCCTGCCCTTGAGCCATATTCCCCTGGGCACCCATATCCATAATATTGAGGTCCAGATCGGAAAGGGCGGTCAGATGGTTAAAAGCGCCGGCGGGTATGCTCAGCTTATGGCGAAAGAAGGGCGTTACGCAACGGTCAAGCTCCCTTCCGGCGAGGTGAGGCTGGTGTTGCAGACCTGCAAGGCGAGTATCGGACAGATCGGCAATGTTGAGCATGAGAACATATCCCTGGGCAAGGCGGGTCGCACCCGCATGCTGGGAAGGCGTCCGCATGTGCGCGGCGTGGTCATGAACCCGGTGGATCATCCCATGGGCGGCGGCGAGGGCCGATCCTCGGGCGGGCGGCATCCCTGCACCCCCTGGGGCAAACCCACCAAGGGGTTTCGAACACGGAAACGACGGAAGGCCAGCGATCGCCTGATCGTTAAGAGACGCAAATAGCTGTTGGATTAAATATAGAGTGTAGGAGCGATTATGCCTAGGTCATTAAAAAAAGGACCGTGCGTGGATTTAAAGCTGAGCCAGAAGGTGGCGGTTGCCCAGGAGACCCGAAGCGCCAGGGTGATCAAGACATGGTCCCGGCGTTCCACGATTATACCGGAGATGGTCGGTTTGACCCTGGCGGTTCATAACGGAAAGAAGTTTATTCCGGTGTTTATCACCGAAAACATGGTGGGGCACAAGCTCGGGGAGTTCTCCCCCACCCGGCTTTTCTATGGGCATGCCGGCGGCAAAAAGACAAAAATGGCTAAATAATCGAAGAGAGATTAGGAATATCAGAGATGGCGGTCAAGGCAACAGGAAGGTATATACGCGTCTCTCCCCAGAAGGTGAGAATGATCGTCGGCGGCATCAAGGGGAGACCGGTCGAGGCTGGTTTGAATGCCCTTAAGTTTATGCCCCAGAAGGCCGCCGGCATCGTCGAGAAGGTTTTAAAATCGGCGGTGGCCAACGCGGACCAGAATGCGAACATGGATGTGGATGCGCTGGTGATCAAGAACATCATTGTGGATGAGGGCCCCATGCTGAAACGCTTTAAAGCCAGGGCCAGGGGACGGGGAGCAAGGATTTTGAAGCGGACGAGCTATATCACGGTTATCGTGGATGAAGGGTAGCCTGAAAAGGAGGACATCGCTTGGGTCAGAAAGTTAATCCGAAAGGAATGCGGCTGGGTATTATTCGAATATGGGATTCCAGGTGGTATGCGGGAAAGGATTACGCAAAATACGTTGTTGAAGATCATAAAATCCGTACGTTTTTAAAGAAGAAGCTGTTTCATGCGGGGGTATCCCGGATTGACATTGAGCGATTGTCCAATCGGGTTAAGCTGAAAATCTATTCGGCCCGGCCCGGGATCATTATCGGGAAAAAAGGGGCGGAGATCGAGGCGCTTAAAAAAGAGCTTGAGAAAATGGTGTCCCAGGATATCCAGGTGGATATTCAGGAGGTACGCAAGCCGGAGCTGGACGCCCAGCTGGTTGCCGAGAATGTCGCCAATCAGCTTGTGCGACGGATTGCCTTCCGCCGGGCGATGAAGCGGGCGGTCATGTCCGCCATGCGGTTCGGCGCCGAGGGGATCAAGATCATCTGCTCCGGCCGTCTGGGCGGTGCGGAGATGGCCCGGACGGAATGGTACAAGGAGGGGCGCGTCCCCCTGCATACCCTGCGGGCGAACATTGATTACGGGTTCACCGGCGCAAACACGACATACGGTATCATCGGTATCAAGGTATATATTTTCAGGGGAGAGGTCCTCAAGGAGGAGGATCAACCCTTAGGGGATATCAAGTAGGATTTACAGGAGAATGAAGACATGCTGAGCCCCAAGAAGATGAAGTTTCGAAAGCAGCAGACCGGGCGAATGAAGGGCAAGGCCTATCGCGGCGCCACCTTAAATTTCGGGGATTTCGGACTGCAGGCGGTGGAATGCGGAAGGATCAGTGCCAGGCAGATTGAATCGGCCCGTATCGCCATGACCCGCCGGGTGAAACGAGGGGGGAAGCTTTGGATTCGGATTTTTCCTGACAAGCCGATCACGAAAAAACCCGCCGAGGTGAGAATGGGAAAGGGAAAGGGATCGCCCGAGGGGTGGGTCGCCGTGATTCGGCCCGGAAGGATCCTGTATGAAATGGAAGGGGTTTCCCGGGAACTGGCATACGAGGCGTTTCGTCTTGCCGCGCATAAGCTCCCCCTCAAAACCAAGTTTGTGGAAAGGGGGGCGGCATAATGGAAGTCAAAACCATCAGAGAGTTAAGCGACGACGAGCTGAATGCCAAGACGCAGGAGATGGTTGAAACTCTGTTTAACCTTCGGTTTCAGAAGGAAACCGGCCAGCTTGAGAATCCAAGAAGGATACGGCAGGTCCGGCGCGATCTGGCCCGAATCAAAACGATTCAAAGACAAAGAAGGACGCTTTAAACGGGTTGGATGCCATGGTGAAAAAAAGAGGAATAAAAAGACAGATGGTCGGGACGGTTTTAAGCAATGCGATGGACAAAACCGTGACGGTGCTGGTGGAACGGACCGTCATTCATCCGGTTTACAAGAAGTATATCAGGCGGCGGTCCCGGTTCGCGGCGCATGATGCCCAAAATGATTGTTCCGTCGGGGACCGGGTGGTGATCACGGAATCCAGGCCGATCAGCAAAATGAAGCGCTGGCGGGTCAGCCGGATTGTTGAAAAAGCCGTATGATGCAAGGAAAGTCAGAAAATGATTCAATCGGAGACAAGGTTGTCGGTTGCGGATAATTCAGGCGCCAAGGAGGTTTACTGCATCAAGGTGCTTGGCGGTACCCGGCGCCGGTATGCCCGGGTGGGGGATATCATCGTGGTGTCGGTCAAGGAGGCGATTCCCAACTCAAAAGTCAGCAAGGGGGATATCCTTAAAGCCGTGGTGGTCCGGACCAAAAAGGGGATGCGGCGGCCGGACGGGTCCTATATTCGGTTTGATGATAACTCGGCGGTACTGATTAATGCCCAGCGCGAGCCCATCGGGACGCGTATCTTCGGGCCGGTGGCCCGGGAGCTTCGCGCCCAGCGGTTTATGAAGATCATATCCCTGGCCCCCGAGGTGTTATAGGGTTTATCCCTTAGGAGATCAAGATACATGGAAGAGAAGAACGCCTGTCGGATTAAAAAAAACGATAAGGTCAAGGTGCTGGCCGGCAAGGATAAGGGAAAGGTCGGCAAGGTTATCAATGTCTATGAAAAAAAGCAGCGGATCCTGGTGGAGCATGTGAACATGGTGAAACGCCACACCCGGCCCAGCGCTAAAAACAAGCAGGGCGGCATCATTGAAGGGGAGGCCGGAATTCATTGGTCGAACGTCATGCTGCTGTGCAACAAATGCATGGCCCCGGTAAGGGTCAAGATGAAGCGTTTGGATGACGGCAAAAAGGTTCGGATGTGCAGAAAGTGCGGGGAACTGATTGATGCCTAGTCTTGCATGCAGAAGGAAATGATCATGTCGGTCAAGGAATATTACGAAAAAGAGGTTGTCCCGAAGCTGATGGCGGACTTTCACTATAAGAATATCCTTCAGGTCCCCAAGCTGGAGAAGATTGTGTTGAATATGGGGATCGGGGGTGCGATTCATGATATCAAGCTGATCGATTCGGCCAAGGAGGAGATCCGGCTGATCGCCGGTCAGGCGCCCGTGGTGACTCGGGCCAAGCGGTCGATAGCCGCCTTCAAGGTCCGTGAAGGAATGCCCATCGGATGTATGGTGACCCTTCGCCGGGGCCGGATGTATGATTTTTTCGAAAAACTGGTCAATATCGCGCTTCCCCGGGTGCGGGATTTCAGAGGGATTTCCGGAAAGGCCTTTGACGGGCGCGGAAACTATACCCTCGGGATTCGGGAGCAGATCATTTTTCCCGAGATCGACTATGACAAGATCGACAGCATCAAAGGGATGAATATCACGATCGTTACGACGGCAAAAAACGACGCGGAGGGCAAGGCGCTTTTACAGCACTTGGGGATGCCCTTCCGGAATTAGCGGGTTTGAGGAATTTTCGGCCAGGACGGCGATGAAGATTTTTGAGAGGTTATGATTTAAAGGAGATGAATTTTGGCTAAAACAGCGCTGATCATAAAGGCGAAACGCAAGCCGAAATTTGAGGTTCGGCGATACAACCGCTGCCCCATCTGCGGACGACCCAGGGGATATATTCGAAAGTTCGGGATCTGCCGGTTGTGTTTCCGCAATATGGCCGCGGAAGGGCTTCTTCCAGGGGTTACAAAGTCCAGCTGGTAGGCCGGGTTTCGGCGGCCGGAGATGCTGTGGCGTTTAATCGAAGAGGTGACGGAGTAAGCAATGTCGTTGAGTGATCCATTATCGGATATGTTGACCCGGATCAGGAATGCCGGGAAAGCGCGGTTGGACAAGGTGGATATCCCCGGCTCTCGTCTGAAGACCGCCTTGGCGGAGGCGATGAAGAAAGAGGGGTTTATTCGGAACTACAAGTTCATCAAGGACAACAAGCAGGGCATCCTTCGGGTTTATCTGAAGTACGACCGGGATGCGCATCACGTGATATGCGGAATGCAGCGGGTCAGCAAACCCAGCCGGCGGGTGTATGTCAAGGGCAAGGACATTCGGCCGGTGCTGAACGGAATCGGCATCTCCGTGTTGTCGACCCCCAGGGGGGTGTTGACCGACCGGCAGGCGAGAAAAGAGAATGTCGGCGGCGAGCTGCTCTGCAAAATCTGGTAGTCAGGGAGAATGAGTATGTCGCGTGTGGGGAAAAAACCGATTCCGGTGTCCGAAAAGATAGACATCACCTATAGCGACCGGCTGCTGCGCGTCAAGGGGGAGAAGGGAACCCTGACGCGGACGATCCATCCGAACGTTGATCTGGATATCGAAGGGGGGATGATCACCGTCCGAATTGATCGCGGTGATAAAAAGACCCGGGCGTTATGGGGAATGACCCGGGCGCTGGTCGCCAACATGGTCACCGGCGTGTCTTCGGGTTTTGAACGCGCCCTTGAAATCAACGGCCTCGGATACCGCGCGGAGCTCAAGGGCAAGGGAATCGAGTTGCATCTGGGGTATTCCCACGCGATTGAGTTTCCCCTGCCGGAGGGGATCACCGCCAAGGTTGAAAAGAATATGATTCGTCTTTTCGGGATCGACAAGGACCTGCTCGGCCATACGGCGTCTTCCATTCGGCGGCTGAGACCGCCGGAGCCTTATAAGGGCAAGGGAATCAAGTATGCCCAGGAGCGGATTCAGCGAAAGGCCGGAAAGACGGCCAAATAAAGACCGTTTAAAAAAAGATAAGAGATGAAGGGATAGGCCATGGGTTCATTGAATCGACGCACGGAGTTGCGGGCAAGGCGAAAAAGAAGAATCCGAAAGAAGATTTTCGGTTCGGCAACCCGGCCGAGGTTTACGGTTTATCGCAGCGCAAAGCATATTTACGCCCAGATCATCGACGATGAACAGGGCGCCACCCTGGTTTCCGCATCGACCATGGAAAAAGAGGTGAGGGAAAACCAGAAGTTTGAAAACAAACAGGCGGCGGCGAAATACATCGGAAAACAGGTTGCTCAGCGCGCGGTGGAGAAGGGGATCAAGACCGTGGTTTTTGATCGCAATGGCTACAAGTATCATGGCCGCGTAAAATCGATGTCCGACGGGGCCCGTGAGGCAGGACTTGATTTTTAGGTATACATAAGGAGGCAGGCTCTTGTTCAGGAAGGAAACGGAAGAAAATTTATATATCGACAAGGTGGTTCATATCAGCCGGGTGGCGAAGGTCCATAAAGGCGGCCGGCGCTTCAGTTTCAGCGCGGTGGTAGTCGTGGGAGACGGGCGGGGCAGCGTCGGTTACGGGCTGGGCAAGGCCCACGAGGTCCCTGAAGCCATTCGAAAAGGGATGGAGAAGGCGAAGCGGGATATGATCGATGTTCCCCTCATCGACGGCACGATTCCCTATGAGGTCACCGGCAGGTTCGGGGCGGGAAAGGTGTTGCTGAAACCCGCATCCAGAGGGACCGGGGTAATCGCCGGCGGCGCGGTGCGGGCGGTTCTTGAGGCGGTGGGGGTTGAAAACATCCTGACCAAATGCATGGGAACGCGCAATCCGCACAACGTGGTCAAGGCGACCCTGGAGGGGTTGCGGACGCTGCGAAGCAGCGAAACCGTAGCATCCGCGCGCGGCATGAATGTCGAGGATTTCAAGAAGGGATCGTAAGCGATGGAAGGCGTTTTTAGGGTAACGCTTGTCAAAAGCATGAACGGGAAGCCTGATAAGCAGCGCCGGGTGCTGCGCGGCATGGGGCTGACCCGGCTGAACCGGACCGTTGAGCTGAAGGACACCCCTTCCATTCGGGGAATGGTCAATAAGGTGTCGCACCTGATTCGAGTGGAGGAATAAACGATGCAATTGAACGCGTTAAAACCGTCGAAAGGGGCCAGATCTTCCCGAAAGCGCAGAGGCCGGGGGGTCGGGTCCGGCCTGGGGCACACCGCGGGCCGGGGCAGCAAGGGGCAGCGGAGCCGCTCGGGTGGCGGGGTCCGGCCGGGGTTTGAAGGCGGTCAGATGCCGCTGCACCGCAGGCTGCCCAAGCGCGGGTTTACCAATATATTCAAAAAAAGCGTGTCCGTCATCAATATCCGGGACCTGGCCCGTTTTGAGAGCGGGTCCGTGGTGGATGAGGCCGCATTGATCAAGGCCGGGATGATCAAAGGGAAATACGATGCGGTAAAGCTTCTCGGGCAGGGGGAGATCGACTCCCCGGTCAATGTCAGGGTCAACGCCGTCAGCAAAAAGGCCAGGGAAAAGGTTGAGGCGGCGGGCGGCAAGGTCGAGGTGATTTCCTAATGGTGTTTTCAGGCAGCGGTGTCGGCAACATCTTAAAGATCCCCGAGCTGAAGCGGCGGATTTTAATCGCCCTGGGGTTTCTCGCGGTCTACCGTATCGGTGTGGCGGTGCCCACGCCCGGGGTCGACGGGGACGCCCTGGCCACCTTTTTCGCCCAGTACCGGGACACGATTTTCGGCATCTTTAACATGTTTTCAGGGGGCGCCCTGGAACGGCTTTCCGTGTTTGCCTTAGGCATCATGCCGTATATCAGCGCCTCCATTATCCTTCAGTTGTTGACCGTGGTTTTCCCTCATCTTGAAAGGCTGTCCAAGGAAGGGGAACAGGGCCGGAAAAAGATCACCCAGTATACCCGTTACGGCACGGTCGTATTGAGCATCATTCAGGGGTTTGGGATCAGCGTCGGGCTTGAGAGCATGTCGGCCCCCGGCGGCATCACGATCGTGATGCATCCGGGCTGGGGCTTTCGGTTCATGACCATGATCACCCTGACCGCCGGCACCGCCTTTATCATGTGGCTGGGGGAACAGATCAGCGAGCGCGGCATCGGAAACGGTATCTCATTGATTATTTTCGCCGGGATTGTCGCCCGCATGCCGGCCGCCGTGGGAAATACCTTCAGCATGATGTCCACCGGCGAGATGGGGATCTTCGCGGTGGTGATTCTTTTGGTCCTCATGGTGGCGGTCATCGGGTTCATCAATTTCATGGAGCAGGGGCAGCGCCGCATTCCGGTGCAGTATGCCAAGCGGGTCGTGGGCCGGAAAATGTACGGAGGGCAGAGCACCCATTTACCTTTGAAAATCAATACATCCGGGGTTATTCCGCCGATCTTCGCCTCCTCATTGATCATGTTTCCGGCGACGCTGGCGAGTTTTTTCAAGGACATCGCCGTGATGCAGTATGTGGCGGACGCATTTCAACCGGGCACTTTTATTTATGAGACGATCTACGTCGGGTTTATCTTCTTTTTCTGCTATTTTTACACGGCGATTGTTTTTAACCCTGAAAACGTCGCGGAGAACATGAAGAAATACGGCGGGTATATTCCGGGTATACGGCCGGGCAAGCGGACGGCGGATTACATCGACAAGGTGCTGACGCGGATCACCCTGGGCGGGGCGATCTATGTGTCGGCGGTCTGCGTGCTGCCGTCGGTGCTGATGACCAAATTTCACGTGCCGTTTTATTTCGGCGGAACCGCCCTGCTGATCGTCGTCGGGGTGGCGATGGATACCATCGGTCAGATCGAATCCCATCTGATCACCAGAAATTATGAGGGCTTTTTGACCGCCGGCCGCATCAAGGGCAGACGATAAGCAGGTTTGATTTTTTGGAGTATTAATGGCGAAGGAAG
>CAZFWD010000209.1:0-10260 GCA_964522535.1 uncultured Desulfonema sp. | reverse complement strand
CTGACCAGATCGTCCAGGGGTTGGAATGCCGTGGGGTCGTAAACAGCGATAATCATGCGCCGGCCATGGGGATGCGTTTCCCCGGCATCCCCGGGCGCTGCCTCTAGGCCGAAAACCGGACCGTCGGTTTCAATGGGAACCATAAAGTATTTTTTTAAAAACTGTATGGACACGCATCGGGTGAAATCGGTGTCGAAGGTTTCGATTTCGAGCCGGGGCAGAAATGGAAGATGGTAGGCCTCGCTGTACGCCTCAAGAAGCTGATTTTCGGTCACCAGCTGTTTTTTGATCAGGGCCTCCGCAAGGCTTATGTGCTGATTTAAGCTGGCCTGGCGTGCCTCTTCAAATGCCTCTTCGGAGACATCAAACGTCTGCTGCAGTATCTGTGAAAGTGGTCTCAACATCGTCTGAAACATGTTTGCGGGTTTACAAAAAATTTCATTTATCGGGGGTCTTTTTTGAGGATTTAGGCGAAAAACCGTCAAATTCAAAAAGCTTGATCTGTCCCTCTTCCACCTTGTCGATCTCCTCCCTTTTCTGCTGATGCAGGTCTTTCATCTCCTCTTCACTTTGTACCACGTAGGGGGTTAAAAACACGAACAGGTTTGTCTCTTCGTGACCCCGGCCTATGGACCTGAAAAGCCAACCGATCACCGGAATGCCGCCGAGGCATGGGATCTGATAGTTTGTCGAGGAAAGGCTGTCGTCGATCAGCCCGCCGATGACCACCGTGTTTGCATCATCGATCACGACGGTGGTATCGATCGTCCGTTTCAAGGTTGTCGGCTGGAAAAGATCCGTGGTGGTTTCGAGCTTGGTGACCTCCTGGGCGATCTCGAGCCGGATCTTTCGGTCTTTGCTGATCTGGGGGGTGATCTGAAGGCTGATCCCCACGTCCTTGTATTCGTAGTTGCTGTAGTTGGTATCCCCGGTGGCGGCCTTTGTCAAAAACGGAATGTTTTTCCCCACGGTGATCTTTGCCTCTTCATTGTCCGTGGTCAGGATCTGGGGAGTGGAAAGGATATGCACGTCCTTGTCCTTCTTGTATGCATTGATAATGGCGGCTATGGTCGGAAAGGTGATATCGCCGACGGTGATCCCCTCGCCGAAAACACCCAGGGAAAAACCAGGGGGAAGCATAGGCGTCCGTCCCGTGGCTGCAGACAGACTGCCCAGGTAGCCGGCGTCCCCCCCGCCCACGGCGCCCCCGGAAAACCCGCCGCCGTAAACCCCTTCCCTGTCCTGATAGCTCGCCTCTCCTCCCACAATCCATTCAGCCCCCATATTCATGGAGCGGTCCTTGTTCACCTCCATGATCAGGCATTCGATATAGACCATGGCACGGCGGATATCCAGTTTCTGGATAATATCCTTTATGATCTCATACTCATCCTTTTCCGCCACGAGGATCAGGCTGTTGGTGGCCTTATCCGCCTTGATCTTGACATCTTCGGAAATCACCGGCGCCAGCTTTTTCCCCTGTCCTTCGCCGACGCTTTCCTTTGAGGGGATTTCCTGCAGTACCTGCGCCAGGTCCTCGGCCTTGGCGTGTTCCAGGTAATAGACATGGATCTTTTCCTTGCCCCGGGGGACCTCCTTGTCCAGCATCTGAACCAGGGATTTCACCCGTTCAGTGTCGGTCTCGCTGGCTAAAACGATAATCGTGTTGGTCCGCTCATCCGAGACCAGGACCACATCCTTCCCTCCCCCTTTTCGGCCCGGTTTTTCTGCGTTAAAAACCGAATCGATGATTTTGAGCAGGTCTTCAGCGGTGGCAAAATCCACCGGAACCGTGGAGATCTGTTTTCCGATGCCCGTCACATCAATGGCCTCGATAATCCCCAAAAGACGCTTGATGTTTGAATAGACATCCGTGATGATCAGCATGTTCGTGGGGGAGTAGGAAAGCACGACGCTGCTTTTTGAAACCAGGGGGGCGCAGAGCTGTTTCACCTCTTCGGGGTCGGCGTAGGCCAAGCGGATAATCTGGGTGACGATCTTGTCCTCGGGAGAGTCCTTTTCCCTTTGAAACCGCGTTTCAATGTTCATGGTGCGTGCGTAGGGAGAAGGAATGATCTTGGTGACCTCGCCGGCATCCACCGGGGCGTAGCCGTGCACCTCGAGTACGGACTCAAACACCTTGTAGGCCTCGTCAACCGAAATTTTTGTCGGAGAAATGACCGTGATTTTTCCCTTGACCCGGCTGTCGACGATAAAATTTTTTCCGGTCAGTTCACTGATAAATTTTATAAACACCTCGATATCCACGTCGTTGAAATCGATGGAAACGAACCGATCCGCGGACTCGGCAGACGCATCAGCCGTTGCGGCAACCGCAGGTGCTGTTTGAGCGGTTTCGGTTTTAACGGGCGGCGCATCCTTTTCGGGCTGGGCAAACGAAACAAAGAAGCCGGTTGAAAAAAATACCGTAAAGACATACAGGATGATGATTGAACCTTTGAAATAATTTCTCATGTCGCGATCCCGATTTCTTGTTTTTGGATATGACAGGGTTTCAGTCAATCCGGTAGTCAATGCGCTTCTCTTCTCCCTGCCGTTCGATCTGAAGCTGAACAGAGCTCGAGGATTTCAGGCTCTCATAAAACTTCAGGGCGTCATCGACGGATTTGATTTCGTTGCCGTTGACCCCTTTGACGATGTCTCCGCTTTGCAGCCCCATTTCTTGAAAAATGGAGTTCGGCCGAATATGGCTCAACAGCAGGCCTTCCGGACGACCGTCTTTGAAATGCGGCCTTACCCTCACCTGCCTCATGAGCTGGTTGATATCCTTTAAGGCGCTGTCTACTGTTTCTCGATCCACGCTGACGGTATCGTCCTCGGCCGCCATCGGGGCGTAAGGCTCTTCATCCGATCGTGAGGGAAAATTTGCGGTCGCGCCTTTCTTCTCCTCCATCAGCAGGATTTCATCCTTTCCGTTGACCGTCAGCACCACCTTTTTCCTTAAAATCATTTTGATCTGGGCGTTTTCAATCGCGTCCCCTTCCCGGTAAAGCCCCTGTTTGCGGGTCTTTTTTTCCTCAATGACGGCATATGGTCTGTCAGGAATGCCGGTGACGGTTCCCCATAGGGTAAGGCTCAGCCGGGTCTCTTCCAGGCTCTCCAGGGCAATCTGGTCAAGTGTTTTTTCGGGTTTTTTCGATCCCTGGGTTTTGAACAGGTCTCGATCGACGATCGGCTGGTAGGCGGTCTTTTCCAAAATCTGCCGGGGTGGTTCGAAATCCCCCCCCTTGCTGAAACCGGATGGAGGGGCGCTTATCGCCTTGAGGTCGGACAGGTATGCCAGCGCCAGTTTTGCGGATACGACCTGGTAGAACAGGTCGACGCAGAAAAAAGAGGCGACCGTGACAAGCAGAATGTTTAAAACCGTAAAACCGTATCGAATCATTGCCTTAACACGATCCTATTTGAGCCTGAAATCCGGTTGTTCAATGGTGCCCGAAATTTGAAACGGAACGCCCCGGTTTCTGTTGCTTTTATCCATAAAGAGATCGATGGGGAAAAGGTCCCCCAGGCTCCGTATAAACCCCGGTTGCGGCATGACGTAGCCCGATAGGTTTAACCGGCTCTTTTTGACAGGGACCTCCAGGTTCAAAAAACCGCTCGCCTTGCCCGAGACCTGCTCGCTTTTTACGTCCAGCCGTTTTAGAAACACGCGCCGGCCGTTTAGTTCAATCGCCGACTCAATGCTGTTAAACCTCAGTTGCGTGATTCCCCAGAGGGAAGGATTAAAGTCAAGGCCGCAGCCTGAAACCGTAATTTCGGCGCTTCCTTTGCCGAACGGGGGGGGGGTGCTGCTGAACCTAAAACTTCCCTCTGCCATCCCCGACAGCTTCGGCGGCACCCATTCATGCAGACCCTGTATTCGGTCGATTTTAAGCTCTTCGAAGGCCAGGTCCAGGCTTAATCCCGTATTCTTGACAATCCCTGAGATTTGAGCGGTGCCTTTCAGGTGTCCGCCGCAGGAATCTCCGGTCAGGTGAAAAGATTTTTCCGTTGATAAAATCGTTGAATAGGCGGGGGTTATTTTCAACCGGTCCGCGCTGATGATCGGTCTGTCTGCGTCAAGGAGGACCAGGGTATTGAATTTTAAGCCGGGGGGAAAACTCGGCCTGATCCTATCGGCAGATACCTGAAGTCCGGGCATTGATTTTGAAATCCGGTGATTGATGTATGCGGTAACCGCTTCGGTGGGAAACAGATAATAAAGAAAGACCAGCGTCACGGCCGCCGTATACAATGTATATATCATCCATTTTTTCATACGAAAATAAACCCTGCAACGATGGCTATCACATCTTTAAAAAAGCCGAAGTTATGATTCGACGGTCTCCACCTGAAGCACCGCGGTAATCAGCCCATCGACCTGACCGGTTCTGGTGATGGAGAGGCGTCGGACGACCACCATGTTTTCAGAGGTTTCCACCCGATACAAAAACGACGTCAGATCGTTTAGGGTAATGCCCTGAAGCTTCATCTCAACCCGCGATAATCGAAGCCCGGAATCCTCATTCATGACGGAGGAGGGTTTCATGTAGTTGATGCTGTCTTTCATTCCGGTTTCCCCGGCAAGGGAATCTAAAAATGAAAACAGGGTGAACCCTGCCGGCCGTTTCCCCAGGTTTTGTTTTGAGCGCTCCGCCCTGTTCTTCATGGCGACATATTCGGACTGAAGGCTCTTCATCTCGAAAAGAAGCTTGGTTTTCGCCTCCAGCCGGTCGGCAAGCTGACTGCGCCGGTTGAACACCGGAGCGATGATGATCTGAACAAACAAAAAAACGGACACAAAAAAACCAGCTGCATATACCGCAACCTTTTCCCGTTTGTTGAGGTTGAACTTCATGGCCTAGAGCTCCACCTTGAGCTTGAACTGAATGCGATTGGTCGTCTTATCCTGGTTTGCGGAGCTGATGGTGATTTTGCCGAAGGGCTTCGCCTTTTCCAGCCTTCCCTTGATTTCATCGACCGCGTTAAAGGTATCGGTGCTGCCCGAGATCAGAATGCTGTCCTCGCTTCTGATAAAATGGGTGATCTCCACATCAAGGCTGTCGGGGATCAACCGGCTCATCTCATTGAGCATGTCGATATTGAGCCTTTCATTTTCCAACTCGCCGGCAAAACGATTTTCTTCCTTTGCCTGCTGTATCCTTATCCGCATCTGCTGCGCCGGATCAACGATTTTTTTGACATCCGGAAAGGTGGATTGAAAAATAAAAGCGATCTGACGGTTTAAGGAATCCACCCGTTTCTGAAGAAAATAGGCATCGACCAAGACGTCAAACAGGACCAGGATAAACACAAACGCGGCGATAAAACCGGTTTTCACAATCTCGTTCTTGTATTCCTCCCAGTACCTTAGAAAGACAGAGCGTTCGCCCAGGAAATTGATCGTTCGAGTCCCCAGGATATCAAGCGCTGCAAGGCCTATCGCATTGTTCATGCGGTCCGAAGCAAAGCCCTCGGCGCCGGACGACTGGATATTCAAATCCAGATCTTTTAACAGATCGGCCTGTTTTACGGGAAGATCAAGCAGACGCCCCATCTCTTTCGCAAGGTTCCCGTCATCGAATCCGTTCTCGGAAATGACCACCGCCGACGGTTCAACCGAATGATTGAAAAAGGATTCAAAGGAGGCCCGCATCTGAAGGATTCCCTGATACAGCCTTGTCGCCTTTTTGATCGGATCGTCGGACCCGTATTGAAAACACCGGGCCGTATGCACCTGACCGGATAGGCAGGCAAAGATGGTGGCGGTTTTTTCGTCAAGATCGATGAAAAAAAAATCCTTCATCGATGCGGAAAGCCGTGACAGGCAGATCGCGGCGGGCATGCCGCCGCCGGTGACGATGCGCGGATCCATGCCGTAGGACCTTAAAATCTCTAGTATTCGGTTCAGCTTTTCGGTTTCGACGGTCGCCGCGAGAATGTCCGTCTCATCCCCGTGCGGTATCGACAGAAAATCCGTCGTCACCGCCTCGATGGGATACGGCAGAAGCGGCTCCATCTCGAAGGGAAGCACCTGCTTTATTTTTTTTCTATCCTTAAAAGGGGTTTTCAGGTTGCGGAACGAAATCCAACCGGGAGGGATTGAGACCACGGTTTCGCTGCCGGCGGCATTAATCTCGGCGGCGAGGGTTTTAAGCGCATCCCCAAGAGGATCGGTTGCTTCCCCCTCTTTTGCCAACGCCGACAGGGGGATATGGGTATGCGCCTCAATCCGGTTGCCTTTCAGGCTGTTTGCCATCAACACAGCGGAGAGACCATTCTCCCGTATATCAAGCGCCAGGATTTTTCTGCCCATAACGAATATAAAATCCCATAACGTTGGTGGAATTTAAAATCAACGCATCCTAACCTATTTATGGCTCCAGTTCAATACCCGGCAATACCACCTGCCGGTTTCCGTATCCTTTTCCCGTTGAACGACAACCACCGCCCCCATGACCGTTTCGTTCAAGCCGGCATTGCACTCGATGCGAAACAGATCGCTGGACGTGGTGATCAGGCCGGGATCGATCTCAATGTCCCCGCATCCGGGAACCTCCTTGTACCAGGTCGGGCTTGAAAGGTCATGCAAAAACTGATCGTTTGACGCCTCGACACGGTAGTCATAGATTTCAGGGGCTAAAAACTCATAACCGATCGGCAGAAGGGCGGCGATAACAGGCAAATCCGCGGTATTGATATTGATCCTGCCCTCATAGGACAATGAATCCCCGGCCGCGGTCATACCGTAAACCGTGAGATACTGGGAAAGACCCATTGTTTTTTCATCCAGGCTGTAAAAAAGCTCCGGCGTGATTCCCCTGACCCGGGTCAGTTCATCGACCTGCCGGACAGGACCGTTTCTGCACGAATAGGGCGGGTCAAGGTCCTGGTAATAATCATTCTCCGCGCCATTGAGCCCGGAGATGGCGTCATCATCCTTGGAATCGAGCCAGTCCTTGATGGGGTTGATGACGGCGCTGGGCTCGGGGATTTCTTCCATAAAGGATTCATTGCTTTGCTGAGCGCTGAGCAATAAGGCGGCAAACCGGTACCAGAGTTCCTGCTGCACCGGATTAAACTCCCTTCCCTGCGGAAAGTTTACCAGGGCGTTTATCTGAATCCTTGCCAGTTCATCGCTGATATCCAGGAGAATCCTGCCCTCGTTAAACGGCAGCTGGGAGAGCACCTGATCCAGCTTTTCGGGGTTTGCCCAGTCTTCCTGCAAAGAATCGATGTCGGTTTTGTTTTTATCCGCGATGAGGATCGATTCGGCGACGCTCACCCCTGATGCGATCATTTGCGATAAAATCAACTGATCCCGGGAAAGGGCGGCATCGGATACGGCAGTCCGAATCTGCCGGTTGATTTCAAAGGTAACCGCAACCAT
Organism: uncultured Desulfonema sp.; assembly: GCA_964522535.1. Taxonomy (GTDB): domain Bacteria; phylum Desulfobacterota; class Desulfobacteria; order Desulfobacterales; family Desulfosalsimonadaceae; genus DYLE01. The sequence continues at coordinate 2,867 of CAZFWD010000209.1, read as the reverse complement.
CAGGGCGATCACCGTTAAGGTGATGACCAGGGCGATGCCGCGGTTGTTATGGGTGCAGATCGGCATTATTTTTGGCTGTCTTCCGTGCTTTCCCGGTATACGGGAAGCTCCATTTTGGTATAAAAACTATGGATTTCGGTGTTTTGTTTGAGTTGGAGGCGGATTTCCACCATTCTCGGGGTGGCATAGTCCTGCCCGTCGGTATCGGAGTCCCATTCTTCATGGGCCTCCCCTTCTGCGTCAAAGTAGATCAGCGTGAACCCTTCAACCTGCCGGCACAGAATGGGATCGGAATCCTTTTCCTCAAACCGGTAGTCCTCATCATAGGGACAGATTGTATCCGCGCGTTTGAGAACATAAGCGGACTCAGGGTCTTCGGTTTCTTTGACGTAATAGACGATTTCGGCAATTCCTTTCTCCGTGCTTCCGGCCATGGGAAGATGAGCGGTGGAGGCGAACCTCAGACGGGAGAAGTTTTTTGCGCCCACGTAGGATGCTTCCCCGGCAAAACGATAGGGGTCCGGCGGATCGGTAAATCCCGGCGGTTTGAACAACGGCCGGGATTCAACGTACAGGCCGGTCAGATCCAGAACCATGCGGTTTAAACAGGTCCTGCCCATTTCAAAAATATCCGCCCCGTGGTTGATCGCCTCATTTTTCGACAAAACGGCCCGCAGGGATTGGTAAACCGTGGTGATGATCACGGCGAAAATCATTATGGCGACCAGAATTTCAAGCAGGGTGAAGCCCCCGGATTTCGTCCCTGAGCATGTCTTGCGGATCAGCATCATATTTCGGAATCGGCCCCCGTGAATCGGCGAAAGGTGTACTGAATCTCCCCCTTGTTGAAACGGATGGTCACGTCGATCTGTTTTAAGTCCAGGGTGGTGTCTTCATCCAAGGGGATCTGAATGTCCGCTGTGTTTATCTGCCAGGTATACCCGGGGTAATCCTCGCCGAAATCCCCGGAAGACGCCATATCCATGCCGGAAGGGTCTTCAATCGCCTCCGAGAGTTTCGCCTGGGCCAGCAGGGGCGAGATGGTATAGAACCTGAAGGATTGGTTCATCAGAATGGTCTGGCCCTGAAGGCGGATAATGCTCACCAGAACAATGGCGATCACCGCAAGCGATACCAGCACCTCCATCAGGGTGAACCCCCGCCGGCATTTCCCCGCGAATCCCTTATCGCCTTTATGGCTGAATTCAGCGTTCATCGATTTCGATGTCGAGATTAAGCAGAAACGGTTCAATATGGTATGCATAACGGCGATCCTGGTCGTCTTCCATACGGATCAGGGCCCTGTCCGAATACCCTTTGGCGTAAAAGTGAATCCGGGCGACACCGGTGGTCACCCGTTCCTGCTCCGTAAATTCAACCTCCGTAAGGCGCAGCCCTCCGGGGAGTTGGTACGGATTCTCCCTTGGCATCTCCTCGGGCCCGTCCGCGGCCTCTGCCGCCTGTCGGGTGGACGCCCACATCTGATGTTCATCCATATCCAGATTCAGCACCAGATCGGCTTGTTTTCTTACCGCTTCTTGTTTGAGGGACCGGACGGTCAGGCGCAGCCAGGCGGATGTTTTCCGTTTATTATCGGAAAAAAGAGAAATATCCAGTCGCGGAATCGAGAAAAAAAGAAGAAGGCTGATCAGGGAGATAACAACAACAAGCTCGATCAGGGTAAAGGCCTGGTCCTTTTTAGGGGATTTTTGCGCGAAATCTAACAAAGGTGTCGTCGTTGAAGTTTAATGACCGGCGCCAACCGACCGCTTGGCCTGAAAAAAAGATTACTCGACTTCCCAGTTGGTGATGTCTTTATCGTACCCTTCACCGCCGGGCTCTCCGTCGGCGCCGTAGGAGGTTATGTCACAATCCCCCTGGACGCCGGGGCACAGATAGACATACGGGTTTCCCCAGGGATCCTTGGCGATCTTGCCCTTTTCAATATAACCGCCCTCGCGCCAGTTTTTGGCCGCTTTTCCGGTATCCGGCGGGGATACCAGGGCTTCAAGCCCCTGCTCGGTGGTGGGATACATGCCGTTGTCCAGTTTGTATAGCTTCAGCGCGGTCTCAAGGCTTTCAATTTCAACCCTGGCCTTCACCTGTTTGGCCTGTTCCGGACGCCCCATGATTCTCGGGGCGACCCATACCGCCAGAATGCTCAGAATAACGATGACCACCATCAACTCAATCAGGGTAAAGCCCCGGTTATTTCTGCCTATAAACAAAGCCTGATTATCCATCTTTCGATTCCTGCGCATGTTTTTCAATGGAAACCTTTTCAAAAAAGTGGTATATTGCATATTCAATAAGGTCATCTATCGAATCCGTATTTTAATATCAAGCTTTTTTGCAGAAATGGAATAATCGCACACCCGGCGGCGAGGAGAAAAAACAGCCATGGAACCACAGGGCGCGCTTTTGGATCAACCTGAAATCACGCAATTTTTATTTTATCCCAGAAAGGAGAGCGGCCGAAAGCCGCCCGGCAACGCCGTGGATATGGATATTCCGGTGGAAAACGGCATTCGCATCGGTGTTCGTCTTTATTCGACCTCTTCGGAAAAGCCCCACATCCTGTTTTTTCACGGCAACGGAGAGATCGCCGAGGATTATGACGATATCGGACCGGTCTATACGGATTACGGGATCAATTTTATCGTTGCCGACTACCGCGGGTATGGAAGAAGCGGCGGCGTCCCCGGGGTGAGCGCCATGCTCAAAGACGCGCATTCCGTATTGCTTCACATTCTTGAATGGCTCAAACGGGAAAACCGAACCGGGAAATTGTGGGTCAGGGGCCGTTCCCGGGGAAGCCCCCCCGCCATTTAACTTGCGGGGGTTTATTCCGATTGGATTGAGGGGCT
>CAZFWD010000208.1:0-9096 GCA_964522535.1 uncultured Desulfonema sp. | reverse complement strand
CCGGCCGCCATGCGCCGGACGATCGCGCGAAAGAATCTGAAATTTTATAACGTGGATGCCGTGAAGATCGCTGAATCCATCGGGCTCGGCGGCCGGATCAACATGATCATGCAGACCGCGTTTTTCAAACTGGCCCGCGTGTTGCCCATCGAAGAGGCCGTCAAATACCTCAAGGCGGATATCACCAAGACCTACGGCAAGAAGGGGGACAAGGTGGTTCAAATGAACCTCGCCGCCGTGGATCAGGCCCTTACCCATCTGCATGAAATCAAATACCCCGATTCCTGGAAGGATGCGGCGGGCGGTCCGGAAACCGCAAAAGACGAGCCCGATTTCGTGAAGAACGTCATGCGGCCCATGCTCAGCCAGAAGGGGGATTCCCTTCCGGTCAGCGCCTTTGCGCCCGACGGGGTGTTCCCGGTGGGCACCTCCCGGTATGAGAAGCGCGGGGTGGCCATCAATGTGCCGGAATGGATTCCCGACAACTGCATTCAGTGCAACCAGTGCGCCTTTGTCTGCCCCCATGCGGCGATCCGGCCGGTCCTGTTGACCGATGCGGAGGCCGAGGATGCGCCGGCATCCTTTGAAACAAGGCCGGCGACCGGCAAGGAGCTCAAGGGCTACTGTTTCAGGATGCAGGTCAATACCTTAGATTGCCAGGGCTGCGGAAACTGCGCCGATATCTGCCCGGCCAAGAAGCCGGCCCTGGTCATGCGGCCCATCGAAACCCAGGCTCCGGTTCAGGTGCCCAATCAGGGCTTTGCGGAGACCGTTTCGCTCAAGGATGATCTGATCAACCGCGAATCCGTAAAGGGCAGTCAGTTCTGCCAGCCGCTTTTGGAGTTCTCCGGCGCCTGCGCCGGCTGCGGCGAAACCCCCTATGTCAAGGTGTTGACCCAGCTGTTCGGCGAACGGATGATCATCGGTAATGCCACCGGATGCTCCTCCATATGGGGCGCCACCGCCCCCTCCACACCCTACTGCACCAACAGGGACGGCCACGGCCCGGCCTGGGGGAATTCTTTGTTTGAGGATACCGCGGAGTTCGCCTACGGGATCAGCCTGTCCTATGGTCAGCGCCGGAAAAAACTGGCGGACTTGATACAGCAGGCAGTGGAAACCGGTATTCCGGAAGATTTAAAGGACGCCATGGTGGGGTGGCTGAAGGGAAAAAATGACGCCAAAGAGTCGGCGATCCATAGCCGTCGAATCCAGGCCCTGCTCTCCAAGGCGGAAAAAACGCCGCTTCTTTCCTCCATCAAAGATATGGCCGACCTTCTGGTGAAAAAGTCCATCTGGGCTTTTGGCGGCGACGGGTGGGCCTATGACATCGGGTACGGCGGAATCGATCATGTCATCGCCTCCGGAGAGGACATCAATCTTCTGGTGCTGGATACCGAGGTCTATTCCAATACCGGCGGCCAGTCCTCAAAGGCCACGCCGACCGGCGCGGTGGCGAAGTTTACCGCATCCGGAAAAAAGACCGGCAAAAAGGACCTGGGACTGATGGCCATGACCTACGGCTATGTGTATGTTGCATCCGTGGCCATGGGCGCCAACAAACAGCAGATGCTCAAAGCGTTTATCGAGGCCGACAGCTATCCCGGGCCGTCGTTGATCATCTGTTACGCCCCCTGTATCAACCAGGGGCTGAGGGTCGGCATGGGCAAGAGCCAGGCGGAAGAAAAACTGGCCGTGGTCTCCGGCTACTGGCCGCTGTATCGCTATAACCCGCTCCTGGAGGGGGAGGGGAAGAATCCCTTTATCCTTGAATCCAAGGCCCCTGACGGAACGATTCAGGAGTTTCTCTCCGGTGAAAACCGGTTTGCCTCCCTGGAAAAGAGCTTTCCGGATGAATCCAGACGGCTTCGCGCCCGGATCGAAAAGGAGCTGACCCGTCGGTATGAGAAGCTGAAACTGATGGCTGATCCCGAATCGATTTGCGGAGAGGGGACTGAAAACAATAAAGAAAAGTAGCGGTGTGCCTTCGATCACGGAATGCATCCGTTGCGGCGCCTGCTGCATGAAGGGCGGCCCGGCGCTCCATGACGCGGATAAGCCCCTGGTGGATACGGGCGTTATCGGGCTGGTCGATCTGTATACCATTCGCAGGGGAGAGATAGCCCGCGACAATGTTCAAGGGGGGCTGATTTGCGTGGATTCGGAGATCGTCAAGATCAAAAGCGACACGGCCTCCGCCGCCTGTATGTATTACGATGACGCCCAGAAAGCCTGCCGCATATACGAACACCGGCCCCTGGAATGCCGGCTGCAGAAGTGCTGGGATTCCGCGGAAAGCCTCAACGCGTATCATCAGCGCCGTCTTACTCGAAGCCATATCCTTGAAAAAATTCCGTGGCTCATGGATCTTGTGAACGCCCACGCATTCGAATGCGCCTATGACGAAATTCACCGCCTGGTGGATTTTCGCGCATCAGGGGACAGCCGGGGGGCTGAAGGACTTCAGCGGATGGTCAATTATGATGCGTATTTCCGGAAGGCAGCCATGAAACAGGGAAATATTGCTGAGGGAATGCTTGGTTTTTTGTTCGGCCGACCCCTGGCAAGGACCTTGAACCAACAATTCGGTGTGAAGGTGGCAAAATGTGCGTAGAACCTAAATCCCGTTTCTGTTGTCTGTTATCGAAGGGTCCTCCACGATATTGATGCGAAGGTTTTTTACATTGAAGATGCGAAGATCGTCCGTCCACAGCCAGGCCTTCGCGGTCGCATAGACGCCGTTTGAATCCCTTCCCCTGTCCGTGATATTCATTTCAATGGAGATGCGTTTTTTATTCGGCGTGACCTGCCCGCGGTATTTCCAGGTGACCGAATGATTGAGGGCAACGGGTTCGAAGCGGGGGTTTTTCAGACCCGTGTGCATGCCTTCATGGATCATGAAAAACTGAAGGGTCTGAATGATCCCTTCCACGCCCAGGGAGCCCGGCTGAACCGGGTCATGGAAAAAGTGGGCCTTGAAGAACCATTCCTCGATGTTGACGGTTTTTTCCGATCGAATGCGGCCGAGGCCTTTTTCGCCGCTGTTTTTCCAGTAACCGGTGATCCGGTCGATCATGAGCAGCATGGGACCCGGAAGCCTTATTTTCCCACCGCAGTATTTTTTCGGTCTTTGGGTGAGATCCACCAAAAAATCGTTGGGTTCATCAAGCCATTTGATTTCCGCTTCGGCGGCGCCAAGCCCCACCTGCTGGTCCAACGCCTGCTCCGGGAAGAAGCCAAAGCCGGTTTTCATGGAAAAGACCGGAGTCTTTTTCGAAAATATTTCCACATCGAAGCTCACCAGGACGACCCCTGAGATGCGAGAGACATTGGTTAGCGTGGTTCGGGTGATAAGGGTGCCGGTGGAAGGGACAACCTCCCTTGTCATGGTTCCGGTGCCGTCTAAGTTCCGGAAAAAGAGGGGTTCATCGGAGGCGTTGGGGCCGCCGGAAAAAACCGCCAGCCAGCCGCAGGGCTGCAGACCTACCTCCATCAGGACGCAAAACGGCATGGTGCAGTGGCTGTTTTCATTGAAATACCATGCGTCCGGGGGAACATCATACATCACCTCGATGGCTTGACCGGGTTTCATGGCTTCCATTTTCGCCTCAATATTGGAGACCCGGGACATGAAGTGGTAAGGCGGACCCGGCAGCCGTGCGATGTGATACCCTCTGTCGTATTTTTTCGCCATCTCGCCGAAGGCGTCCGATGGTTTGCCGAAGGCGCAGGCCAGAAGCGAACGGTAGCCGAAGGCCATGTCTCCGATTTTCGCCACAGGCCCTTTCTCCTCTTGGCCATCCAGCAGATGCGGCCGGCAGTCCAGCGGCCAGTCCGGCGAAAGGCGGATGCCGGCGCGCCGGATATGAAGTATTTTAAGGCCGTCGCAGGTGGCAAGGATATCCGCATGGAGGGCGGGATACAGCCCTTCGACGATTTCAATCTCTTCCACAAAAACCTCGTAGATTAAGACTTTGCTTTCGGGCGTGACCTGCCCTCGGCATCTGACGCTGACCACCTCATTGGGCACCGGCTCGAACAGCCATCCGTCCCTTTTTAGAGTATACCCCATGGCCGTGAGGTAAAAAGCGAGCGCCTGAAGGCAGGCCTCGCTCATCAGGGTGCCGGGCATGCAGGGATCGTTTTTGAAATGACAGGTCAGGTACCATGCCTTCGGGTCGATTTGGTTCTCTCCCCTCAAGTATCCTCGTCCCCAGGGCCCTCCCTTGGGATCAAACCGGGTGATCCGGTCGAGAAGCCGCATCATGCCGGATTGAATTTTTGGGGTTTTGCTGTGTGTCTGTGCGATCTCAAAACCGGGCCCGAAGCATTCATAGACCCTTCCTTCCGAGAAGGCTTTCACCTGTTCGGCGGAAAATTCGTTCCGGGTGCAGGCGACAAAGGGCGGCGCCAGGACCGCTTCGCCGTCGGACTTGTAATCCGCGGTTTCAGGGTTCCAGAGGATGCCGCTGGATGCGGCGAGCTCTTCATCGGAAAAAAACCCGGCCTGGGCGTTTCGGACGGACAACCGCAGCTCGCCCCCTATGCGGCAGTCGTAACGGAAGAAGAAGATCCGGGTCTCTCCGATGGTTGCGTACCCGTCCACATGAATTTGGTAACACAGGGTATCCCCCACCCTGGGGGGATTGCCGTAATACATCAAATCGCAGCCGAGCAGCCGGTATACCCGTTTGCCCTTATTCTGGAAATCCGCGCCCAGGTAGGAGATCAGGGCCAGGTCGCACTGCCCCGATTCCACCGTGATCCCTGCGGGCATGTAGATGTCATGAAGGTACCAGGCCCCGGGGGTGACGTCGGTTTCGGTCCATATGATCCCCTTGCCCATGGAGCCGGGTTTTGCATCCAGTCCGGTGATTCGGTCGGCCAGCAGCAGAGGGTACTCGGGCAGCCGGACCTGGCGTGGGTAGTCGTCCTGGATTTTAAACATTTCGCCGAACACCTCCGAGATTCTGCCGGAGGCCAGGATTTCAAGCTGTTTTTTTGAAAATCTCGGCCCGGTGGGTTCGATGGCAACCGCGTTTTCAAACTGCGCCTTTACGGGATCCGGCCTGGGGCCGGGGGAGACCGGCACCGCCTTTGGCGGTTCACTGGCCTGCGGTGAAGAAGAGGGTTTGTCCGCAATCGGCTGGGACGAAGGCAAAGTCTTGCTTTCTGGCAGGTGATGAAGCATGGAAAGGGCGTTCTGGCAGCAGTCCAGATAATAGCGGTGCACCTCGGAATGCCTGCAAAGAAAATCCCGGTGTAATTCGGCAACCATCGCGGTTTGGGCCTCAATCCTTTTCAGGATATCGGCTGCCGCTGGGTTTTCCTCCATTTTCTTTTCCGGACCTTCATATGCCTCCATCACCGAAGGCAGCCAGGGGGCGGGCAGCATAACCTTCAGGTTTTCAGGGGTTTTGTCGTCTTTCGCCTTAACCGCGTCGGCTGAACCGGATAGAGGTCCGCAAATTTTTGTATTTTCGGGAAGAGGCGGCAGGATAGTTTGAGGAGGGTGAATCTTATAGACCTTTGTGGGAATTTTTTTCAAGGGGTCCTGCTGGCGGGTGTCTTTGTTTTCGTGAATGGGCGACAGGCGTTTGTAAAGTGCTTGATGGTTGACGGGGATTCCCGCGGCTTTTAAGCAGGCGGCCACATGAAAAATTTGAACAAGGGACGAACGTTCGCGTTTATCCAAAGACACCGCCAGGTGGGGTTTATCCCCAAGGATCTGATCGATCCATTGGGTGCATCGGTTCTGGGGACCGTGCTCGATGAATATCCTGACCCCGTCATTCCAGGCGTTTTGGATCATGAGCGGAAAGTTGACGACCTGGGTCGCCATTCCGAGAATGGCCTTGGCGGTTTTTTCCCTTGTGGGATGATAATAACCGGAGGTGGAGCTGGTGTAAAACCGAACCCCGGGAATTTTTGTTGTGGGAAGGGTGTGAATCCTGCGCCATTGATCAGCGTAGATCAAAATTTCCGGGCAGTGAATGGCGATGTCGAAGTTTAACGGATAGGCCCGGTGTCTTCCGATTTTGTCGAGAACCCGGTCGCAGGCGCTGCTTTCCCCGCCGATCACCACATGGTCCGGCGCGTTGATGAGGGTGAGATGAGCCAACGGCTCTTCAGCAATCGCTTCATGAACCCTAGCCTCGGGAGCGAGTATTCCCCAGTTCGCCCATTTGGGCTTTTCATCCGGGTTAAGCCCCCATGCCTGTTGAAGCACGTGAAACGCACCGCCGATCTCATGGGTGTAGACCCTGTTTTTTTTAAGATCTGCAAGTATCCCTCCCATGTCGGTCCAGGCCCCCAGGGCAAACAGGGCGTTGGTTTCCCCGGCTGAAAAGCCGATGGCCGCTTGAGGCTTAAGGCCGAGGTGGGTCCGTGTGATATTCGCATGGAACTGGCAGAGAAAGGAGGTTCCCCAAAGCATCCCCTCCGGCGTCGGGAGAGTGTCTGAAATCAGGCCCGGAAGGTTGTCTGCGATGTCGGTCACGCTGAGGTTAAACCGCGACATGATCTCGTCAAAGACTTCCGGAAAGGCCAGATACAGCGGCTTGCCCATATCGGGGTAGGCGGCTCCGGCGCCGGAAAAAACAAAGGCCACCTCGCCTTCGTGGGGATGGGCGCGGAAGTAGATGCCCTCATCCATAAAAACGCGATCTGTCTTTTCGGATCGCCGCAAAAGCTCTTCGGCCTTTTTTTTCAGATCTTCAAGCTGCTGCGGTCCTTCGGCGACGAGAACCAGCCGGGCCGGACCCTTGTCGGATTCCGTCCCCTGGTCCAGGTTGCTTAAAACCTGCTTTGCATCATTTCCGGAAAAAACATGAAGACTTGGAATTTCATCGATGCACAGGCGGCCGGGGCCGCTTTTTGGATCCTCCCGAATGGTTATCGTGGAAGACTGTCCGCCGAGGGCGTTTATTTTCACACAGGCAACACGGTTTTTGGTCGAAAGCCAGGGGATGGATAGGTTTCCGGGTGTCGCCGGCCTGGCCCGGAAGTGGCAGGCCAGAATCGCCGCCGCCACGTGAAGCAGCCCGGAAGCCGCATGGCTGTGGCCGACCAGCGGGGTGATGCTTTGCGTCTCATCCGCGATGGACAGCTCAAGGCCGATATGATCGGGTATTTCGTCCGAAAGAAAGGCATAGATCGTCTCGCCATCTTTTCGTGCATCCGCTTCGCGTTTGAGAACCAGGGCTACTGCCGCATCGGCCGGTATCTGACGGCAACTGTCAAGCGCCTCTTCGGCCGCGGCCATGTGCACGCTTTCACACGAAATATCCACTGCCCCGACGATCGCCGCATCGATTTCTTCCGCCTTTAAAGCGCGAAGGGCCAGCTCCAGGGCGCGCATGCCGGAGAGCTCCTCCGAAGAGACGGTCAGACTCTGGCCTTTGAGATTAAACTGGCTGTTGATGCGGTTTGCCGAAACGTTCGGCATGGCGCCCAGAATCGCGGACGCCTCCCGGCCGGGATTGATTTTATTTTTGACGGATTCGATCCAGTCCTCGGCTTCAGGGCTTAAATTTTTTGTTTGAAGCCAGTCGCGGACAAATTGGGAAAGACGCCAGCAGATTCCGGATCGGGCGACCTCGCCGTCGCACCCCATGCCCACAAAGACGCCGGTCCGATCGTTGGGAAGGTTTTTGAGCTGATCGATGGCCTCCATGGCGGCTTTGAGCATCAGCAGCTGCTGGGAAAGGGTCTGGTCCAGGGCTGCAGGAAAAAACCGCAATCCGGTCAGCGGCAGTTCAAAAAACTCGGCTTTTCCCATGGGCTGATCCCCGGCTGTTTTTTCAAACAGGCATTTTCCAGAAAAGATGGTTTTTGCAAACCCTTCAATTCCTTTTTCCGAAGCCGCCATGGCGCCCAGGCCCACCACCGCGATGGTTGTGGTTTTAAGCCGGTTTGGTTTTGCGGGTTTTTTAGAGGCATGCCCGTTCCATTCTTCGATGATGAGATGGGCGTTGTTCCCGCCGAATCCGAAGTTGCTGACCGCGGCCAGCCGAGGGGTTTTGGATGGCCAGTCTTCTGTTTTCTGAAGCAGCCGGAAAGGGGTATCCTTTAGCCCTTCGCTGGGCTCTTCGGCGTGAAGGGTGGCCGGCCGAATTTTCGCCTTCATGGCGCCGGTGATCTTGATGATGCCCGCCACACCGGAAGCGGTGATGGGATGTCCCATGTTGGATTTTATGGAACCGATGGGCACACCTTTTAAATCCTTGAAGATGCGGCGGGTGGACGCTATTTCCACATCGTCTCCCACCTTGGTGCCGGTGGCGTGGCACTCGATCAGCGAGATTCGCGCCGGGCTGATCCCCGCCATTTTGTAGGCATGTTCCATGGCTTTAAACTGGCCTTGCGCCGAAGGCACCAGCAGACCCTGCCCCCGGCCGTCATTGGAAAGCCCGATGGCTCGGATTACGCCATGGAGGTGATCACCGTCGCGAACCGCGTCGGAAAGCCGCTTGAGCACGACGATTCCGGCCCCTTCCGCCGGAATCAGCCCGTCCGCATCCCTGTGAAACGGTCGGCTTTGCCCGGTTTTGCTCATGGCCTGAAGGGTGCAGAACCCGATATGGATGATAAGATCATCCGATCCCTGTACTCCGCCCGCAAGCATCAGGTCGGCTTTTCGGTCGTGAAGCCGGTCGCAGGCCAGCCGAACCGCAAACAGCGAGGAGGCGCAGGCCGCATCAAGGGCGAACGCGCCTTTTCTCAGTCCCAGGGCTTGAGCGGCGATGTGCGCCGGGAGCCCGGACATGAACCGATTGATGGCAGGAGGCTTTGGAACCTTTGCAAGCTGTCTGGCCATACCGTCTAGAAATTCCTTCGGCTGGGCGTCCAGCCAGACGGATTCGGCAAACGCGGACATGGCCGAAGAAGGGTAAGAAAGGTTTCCGATGATAAGCCCTGCGTCGAGTTCCACGGCCTCTCGATATCCGGCATCCCGCAATGCTTCGCGGCCGGTGTGAAGCAGCCAGTGCACCAAACTGTCGAATTTTACGATTTCTTCTTTGGGGATCGCAAACCCATCGGGGTTAAAGACCGTTTCAAACCCTTGAACATAACCGCCCCGATCACACCAGGTGA
>CAZFWD010000207.1:0-3290 GCA_964522535.1 uncultured Desulfonema sp. | reverse complement strand
AAAAACCCGAATGCGGCGCAGGGGTTTGCAGGCGGTGATGTTTTTCCTTTTTCGATCCGCATCGGCGGTCAACGGGCTGGCGCTTTTTATTATCGTATTCTTTCTGGTCAAAAACGGATGGCGGGCGATCAACTGGACCTTTCTTTCCCAGCCCCCCATCGATTCCATGACCCGGGGCGGAATTTTTCCCTGCATTGTCGGCACGGTCTGTTTGAGCGTCAGCGCCCTGGTGATAGCGTTTCCCCTGGGGATCGCCTCGGCCATCTACTTGAATGAATACGCCCGCAAGGGGGTTGTGCTTCGCATCATTCGGTTCGGCATCAGCAACCTGGCCGGGGTGCCCTCGGTGGTGTTCGGACTGTTCGGCCTGGCCCTGTTTGTCACCTGGATGAAAATGGGCGTGAGCATCCTGTCCGGGGCGCTGACCCTGGGTTTTCTGACCCTGCCGGTCATCATCGGCACCGCTGAGGAAGCCCTGCGATCGGTTCCGGACACCTACCGGGAGGCCTCGTTCGGGCTTGGCGCAACCCAATGGCAGACCATCTACCGGGTGGTGCTGCCGGCCGCGCTGCCTTCGATACTCACCGGCGGCATCCTGGCCTTAAGCCGCGCCGCAGGGGAAACCGCCGCGATCATGTTCACCGCCGCCGTGTTTTATAACACCCGGCTTCCCCGCTCCCTATTCGATCAGGTCATGGCCCTGCCTTACCATATCTATGTGCTGGCCACGGCCGGCACGGAAATCGAGAAAACCCGAAGCCTGCAGTACGGCACCGCCCTGGTGCTGATTACCCTGGTGCTGGGAATGAACCTGGTCGCCATTGTCTACCGGGCCAGGCTTCGACAAAAAAGATAACGATTGATCGTTTCAGGCTTTGGTTTCGGGCCGGGGTGTGGTAGAATACCGCTCGAGCAAAAAAATTCCATGGAGAAAGGACTTCCCTCATGACCCATGACCATGATCATGATCATTCCCACCATTCCCATGAGGCCGAGGCGGATTCAGGCATGCCGTTTTCGGAAAAGCTTGAGAAAATCCTTGCGCACTGGATCCGGCACAACGATGATCACGCGGCTACTTACCGGGACTGGGCGCATCAGGCAAGCCATCATGACCTGAATGCCGTGGCCGGAATCCTTGAAGAGGCGGCACGAATCACGGACACCATCAGCAAACGGCTTCAAGACGCGGCGGGCCTGATGCGAAAATAAGGTTCCGATCCTTACAGCCGCTGAATCAGGTAAAGATAGGCCGGCAGCCGGCAGAGGGTTTTAAACTCGGCAAACCGATTTAAAAATTCCTGCTTGGATCCGATGTTTTCAAGTGGGGACAGGTAACAGGCGCCCTTGCTGAAGGCATGATCCAGGCGGTTTCTGGTCAGCTCCAGAATCGACGGCAGGTGGGTCCCGGGAAGATCCGCGCCGCAGACGAAGTTGGCGGTGACCTCGAGCCCGGCATACCGTCGATTGACGGCCATCATGCGATCAAACGCCTCGCGCACCTTTTCGGCCTCAACGGGCTTTTTCAGCAGGGCCAGGGTTTCGGCATCCGCGGATTCCAGGCCGATGTTGATGTAGGTTTCATACGGCAGCCGGTTCAGCATTTCAAAAAGAGAATCCGCGGCCCTCAGGATCGAATCTACGCTGCCGAAGAGGAACAGCCGAGGGGTTTTGAGGGCGGACCGTTCGAGTTCGAATACCTCGTATGCCTTTATTGCCGCCAGTTCGATGCGGGCGGGATCGGCATGCAGCCCGTCATGGTTTCCCAAAAAGACGGCATTATAGTTGATCAGGTCAGCTCCGTAAAAGGCTTTGAGCTGTTGAATCTGGCCGAGAATATTCTCTTCAGATCGCTGCCTGAACGGGCGTCCGGATTTTACCCTGCAGAACCCGCAGTTGTAAAGGCAACCGTCGGCGATGATCACGGGGATCACGTCGTATTCCACGTGCCGGGTGTCGGGCGGAAGAACGGATATCTCCCCGCCGAGGATGCCGTGGAACCGCCGGGCGCGATCCTTCAGGGCCTCGGGCGCCATTTCGACAACCCTGCGAATGAAATCCGCCGAACCTTCCGGCAGCAGGGAGGTATTGAGGGTTTTGAGCCGCGCCCTCAACCGATGCCAGGCGTGAAAAGCGTCCGCCACCTCCTCGCTGCCGAACCGGTCGTTTCCGAAAACCCCGTTGGACTCATACGAAAGACAGGGCACATAGTATTCCCCGGTAAAATCATAGGCGCCGTTGTACCCGCCGGCGGAAAAATAAACCCAGTCATCGCCGGTGCTCCGCTTCAACCATTCCGAGGCATCCAGCCATCCCCGGCCGAGGCCCCGAATGGTCTTGATCTCCCCGTTTAAATTGAATTCAAAGGTATGGGAGGCGGTTCTGATTTCCGAGTACACGCCGTAAGGAAGGGGGCAGCTGATCTTTCGATACCGGTCCGCCCCTTTCCGGTTCAGGGTGATTCTCAATCCGTCGGTTTGATAGGTTTCCACGGCGATACTGCCGAAGGAATAGGCGTCAATCATCGGTCAACCAGGCTACGGGGACAATAACCCCGCCGTGCCCGCAGGCGGCCAAAGGGACCGGCTATCCCCCAATGCCCTTGAACTGCACATTTAACGTGACGTTGATGTTGAGCCCGCCCTGATCCGTGACGGTCTTTAAAAAATCAGCCACCACCCCTTTAAAGGCCTCGTCCGATATACGGGTTCCGGGTTTGGTGGCGGCAGGCTTTGCGGCCCCCTGTTTTCCCCGGACCATCGGTCTTTTTCCGGCGCGCCGAACATACTTTTTCAGAGCGGGCACCTTCTTGATGGCCTCTTGAAGGGTGAATCGATCCTTGCCGGTTTTTCGCGTGAGGTCATAAACCTGTTCAGGACTCAGGCTCAGCGCCTCTTTTGCCAGGCTGTAGGCGTATCCCCTTTCGGATTTATTTTTTATAACCAGGTATCCCAGGTCGCACTTATCGCTGTTGCTGAGCTTGGCAAGAATGCTGGCGACATCCTGAATCTTGATGTCTTTTCCCGTCGCCTCGGCCGTCATCGCCGTGATCTCGGGAGACCGCAGGGGCTTCCCGGTCAGCAGGGTATCCACAATATATTCACTGTTTGTCTTTTTTGATCCTTTCATGATCGTCACTCTCCTTGTCTATTTAAGGTTATATATGTAAACGTCCTTTTGCGCCGGACCGACCGGAACGGCCCATAGGGACGACGCTTTGGGTTCTTTTAGTCTTTTCAAAATTTGTACTAATTTTAAATATAATTTTCTAATCTGTCAAGGGATATGCA